>JABIXH010000255.1 GCA_018664975.1 Nitrospina sp.
ATCAGCTAAGAAATAGGAATGACTGAAAATACTCCATCGCTCAAGAAAAAACTGGAAGGTTCGAAAAGATACCTTCAAAACGCCGATCTTAAAGGAGCTGATCTGGAGGAAGCCGACTTGGAAAGGGCATTGCTAGTCGGTGCTGATTTGCGTGGAGCAAACTTAAAAAAAATATTTCTTAGTGAAGCCCAAATCTCTAAAGCTAACCTTTCTGGCGCAGAACTATCCGAAGCTAATTTTAGTGGAGCGGATTTAAATAAATCCAATTTGGGAGGAGCCAATCTTCAAAACGCCTACATGCGACGTGCTGATCTGCGTGGTGCGAATTTGAGCGATACCAACCTGGCCAAAGCCAATCTTAGAGAATGTGCCTTATACAAAGCATGGGTAAAGAATTCAGATTGCAGTGGGGCCAATTTACAAAACATTAAAGGCTCGCAATCACAATGGCAAGATACGGTGCTAAAGGGAGCCAAACTGGAAGGAGCCGACCTTTCTGGAGCCCGGCTTGAAGGCACTAACTTTGAAGATGCCAGTTTGCAAACGGCAAACCTTAACCGGTCCGTTTTAAAAGGTGCAAACTTTAATCGGGCCGATCTGCGTGGGGCCAATTTGCGCTATGTGGTGGGGTTGACCTATGATCAGGTTGAGATGGCTCAAATTGATAGAAAAACTCTTTTGCCTAGCTACCTAAAAATCAAATGGACCTCGGAAACAGCGTTTGAACTACTCGATGACAACAGTTAACCGTCCTCATCTTTTATTTCTTTGGTCGATTTCTCCCAGTAGTTCCCCCACTGTTCGAATATTGATCAGATCTCGATAGCCCGAGACCATTCCAATGATTCCTATACTAAGAGGAAACGGTTCGTCCCGGTCACGCAATATAATCGTTCCCGTTATATCCTTCTCGTTAAACGTGGGAATCTGATCTACCTTTATTGGAAGCTTAACCTCCTCGACCTCAACCGAAAAAGAATACTGTTTTTCAAGATAGAGTTTCAGTTCCTCCACCTCCTCATCGGATAAAAAATAATTAGCCCGACGCAAAACCCATAGCTTTTCTTTGCCGGTTTGGGGCAAGTCTTCAAATTTTTCAATCAACTGATCATAGGGAACCAGAGGCTCATCTCGCAAATAGCAGACCCAGTCCACCTTTACAAAAGTTTCAGGATTCTGGCCCGATAAAAGCCGAGAAGAATCTATTAATGAAAAGGCATGATACAGTTTCACCCTTATTATCTCCTACTTCCGCAACCTGCAATTCCTGAATTAATATATTCAAACAACATGGAAACTTTATATGTTTTCCCCTGCACACAAAGAGTATGATGGGGATTGTTTAATTTTAACCGACACCCGTTAATTTTCCATGGACAAAAAATGGATACTGATAGAAAGCTAATCAAATTTTCCGCCTCAACAGGGTTTTCAGTGGTTTTAGAGTTCGGAAATAATGAAGAAATGAAAGAATACGAAGATAAAATCAAAAACTCTGGGCTACAATGCGAAATCATTCCAAGCTTTAACTTTAACTTCGATCAGGCCGATTTGTTCATGGACATGAGAAGCCCAGAGTGCAGATCCCAGTTCGACCTTGAGGACTGGATTTAACCAGTGTGGCACTGAGAAATATCTCGTTATGCCAAGACAACGATTTGCTAGCCAACCAAACTTGTAGCTAGTTTCCAACGTCCGCTGACTGGCGCAAAGTTTGCAGTCTTTCTGCCAGGGTCTGGGGTTTGCCTTTTCGATTCTGCAAAAGGCGGGTAAACCAGTCCAAACCCTCCCCAAGTTTAGGGTCCATTTTTATAGCCCGGTCATAATCTAAAACAGCCTCAGGATAATGACCCATGCGATCATGCAAGATTCCCCGATTGGCAAAGGAAACGGCTGACCCTGGGTCGCGTTCAAGCACTTCATTAAAGGCTTGCAACGCCTCTCTATCTCGGCCTAGTTGCATCAAAGTCCTGGCTCTTCCCCTTTGTGCATGGATAAAACCAGGAAATTCCTCAATACTGATTTGATATTCACGCAGAGCTTCTTCAAATTTCTGGTCGGTATATAATCCAACCGCACGACTGAAGGCAGGCCCGCCAGGGTGGCTTTCTGATCCAGCCCCTTTATAAAAGGCCCACGCCAGCGAAATAAAAATCAACCCTACCCCAAAATAACGGATTCCTCTATAAATCGTGTTGGTGTCCATAGCGCAATAAATTTCTGAGCTCCCTGTTGCTCAAGAAGCACACAAGTAAAAATGAGCGAGGAAGAGTTAGTTTTGTAGCTTCCAGTGGGCGAGGCGAATATCATCTTTTTGGGATTTGCGAATAAATCTATCGACGGCTCCCGCATCCATAATTCCACCGTTGTATACCGCATTGACAAATTTCGCAACAAGCTCCGGTTGAGCGTGGCCAAAGGCAGGAATTTTTTTACCGACCCAATCGAATGTTGATTCATCGGCCGTATAAAATTGCAAAAAAGTTGAAAGGTGCAAAATCAAACTATTCCGCCCCACATTTTGAGGCTTGCGTTTTGGGTGACCTTTGTTCACAGAAACTGGTAATTGAAGGCCTCCTATTCTTCGGCGGGAATCCAGTTGGTCCTTTTCCAGCACGTATTTTGAAGCCAGGAAACAAGTAGATAGCACACTGCTTTCCAGGTTTCCGTAGGGAAACTCATTGTCACCCTGTTTTAATTTCTTCATTTGATCTATTGCCGACTTGCCTTTGGGTGAATAACAGAAATGGGCACGCCAGACTTTAAATTCTTTAACCGTTTTAATCATCGGGAAATTGCCTTTTGCTAATTATGGCTGGCAGGGTCAGATTCCAAGTTTTGTTCTGCCACATAGGTTTGGCTACCCCGCTGATGGACCAGAACATGGTACCAGGGTTTATCCTTGGGAGGTTTGCTACGGGCCATTTGCTCATACCATTCATCTGTCTGCTGGAATTCCAGATCCACCCCCAGAATAATTCCGCGGTAGTCAAACAGTTTATGATGAATCAATTGGCCAATACAAAATTTTGCTTTAGTTGTACTCATCTCTTATTCCACATCCTGGGCATTAATACTATCCGTTGACTTGCGCCTTATTAAAAACGGAAATCATTACGGCCTCATTCTACACTCATAAGTGTCTTCCGAGGTCCAATTCACTACAATATAGTCTGGAATTTGGGTTTTGCTGTCTATAAACGCCAACTCCAATTCTTCAGAAGAAATATTCTTAACCTTTCGCAGGTCTACCCCCTGAAATTTAGCCTCGATAAGCTCAGCGCCCATAAAATCGGAATCCGTGAGGTCCGCGCCTCTAAAGTCTGCATCGCCTAATTTTGCTTTTACAAAACGGGCAGACTTAAGGCAGGCATATTTAAAACTGGTTTCGCTCAAATTCGCATTGGAAAAGTCAACATCGGTACAGTCAGTTTCTGCCATCTCTGCTCCAGAAACATCTGCATTTCGAAATTTTGCGCCGGCAAGTTTTGCTTTATTTAAATTGGCCCCGCGACTGAAGTAACCTTCACGCTGGTATCTACCGGTCAGTTTGGCTTCACTCAAATCGGCGCCTTCCAGGCTTACTCCGGTTAGACAGGCTTCAACGAGTTTGGCTCGAATCAAGTCAGCTTTTCTCAAGTCAGCTTCAGATAGATTTGCCCCCATTAAATCTGCACCATTGAGATTAGATCCCTGAAAGTTTGCTCGGGAAAAATTTGCCTTAAGTAGACTGGCACCTGATAAATTGGCATTGCTCAGGTCTGCACGCATACCTTTGGCTGTAAAAATTTTTGCTCCCGACAAGTCCGCCCCGCTCAAATTGGCCGACACGAGATTAGCCGAAATCAGATTGGCATTTTTTAAATCAACTCCAGATAAATCCAAACCTTTCAGTTCTGCTCCTTCAAGGTTTTTTTTTGCTTGTGCAATAGTATCTTTATTCCAAGTCTCCATAGTGGAGTATTTTCCTCAAATTTTTAATTTTAGTATGAAAATAAGATAACAATCTATTCATCTCCCGGCCCAAAGTCAAATAGTTCCTTTAAAAACTTAAAACCCGGGAAAATTAAGTTACACTGGTAGAAATAGTAAGGGGTACATAACATGAAGGCAACGATTACGGATCAGAGTGGTTTCACTTTAATTGAGCTTTTAGTCGTTGTCGGTATCGTAGGTATTCTTGCAGGGCTCAACTTTTCCTCTCATCGACAATTTAAAACCCGTGCCTACGACACAGATGCTAAAACAAATCTTCAGAGCCTTTTCCTCACCTGCAAATTATATTGGAATGATGAGGGGTCGACCGCCAACTGCAATGTCAGTAACGTTTCTGGGTCATCTTATGGCTTTGCCACTTCTTCCAATGTCACCATTTCAGGGCAAGGCGCAGAAACCAGTTTTAGCGGAAGCGCGACCCATAACTCCAGCACTACCACATACACCATAAACTCCAAAGGTGCCTTGTCCTGAGTTAATCTAGGGTAAAGAACACTTATCAACACAATTCAAAATAGTGGGAACACTCAATCAATAAATAAGTATTCAGTTGCTATATTTCACTGATTTTAGTGCATCCCCTAAAAAATAGTACAAAACACCAAATAATTTATCAAAGATGGGCTATTAAACGATATAATATTGAAGGTCTAGTTACTCAGGAATTGTGGGTCATTGAGAAGTTTGCTAAGAGAAGTTTACTAATATTTTGAGATTTGGCCTTATCCCACCAAATATTTTATAGTACCCAGCCATTAGTCGGGCCAGACAATTGTTAAAATTGTATTTTCATGAATGTTGAAATTGTATTTTCATGAATTAGTACTTCCTTTTCTAATTATTCGGGAGCATTAAGTAATCCCATGACAGATTTTCTTAAACTAGCTAAAAACGGTTTTAAATTATATGGGCTTGGGCAAAGGGTTCCCCTTTTTGTTCTCTGGCTCTTGACCAACCGCTGTAATATACGTTGTGTTTACTGCAATATACCCTACCGGGAATACAAAGAGCTAGATACAAAAAGATCGCTGGAAGTCTTGGATGAAATGGCCGAAGCCGGAACAGTCCGCGTGGGAATGTATGGTGGAGAGCCCCTGGTAAGAAAAGATATTTATGCCCTTGTCAAGCGGGCTAAAGAAAATGGGCTCATAACACACCTTTATACCAATGGAGCCTTGGTTGAAAGAAACCTAGATACTATTAAACAGCTTGACGGAGTTTTTATTTCGCTGGATGGTCCTGAAGAGATTCATGACAAATATAGAGGAAAAGGAACCTTTCAGGAGGCCATGAGGGCTATAGAAGTCTGTAGCAAATATGTTCCTGTATTCATAATGACTGTTTTGACCAATGAGAATAAAAGCTCTATCCAATACATTTCTGACCTATCCAGTCGATATGGAGCACTAGTAAATTATCAGCCCGTCTTGCAAGTCCCTTCCCTTTCAACCGATGTAACTGATTACAAATTAAGCCATGAAGATTTGAAAGAATGTATAGAAAAAATTCTAGAACTCAAAAATAAAAACCCGAGAATCGCCCTTTCAAAGACCTATTTAAAGCGAATGCTAAACAGGGAACCCAACTTACAAAAAAAAGGTCATCAACTTGGAATCGTAAAATGCTGGAATGGTACAGCATCCTGCCAAATTGATGCGGATGGCTCTGTACATTCATGCCTGCATATCAATGACACTGAAAAAGCCCTGAACCTGGAAGAAAACAATTTCAAGGAAGCATTCGAATACTTGGGCCATTGTTCATGCACTACATGCAATGTCACATGTAGCGTAGAATATAATTTTTGGCTGTCATTCAACCCTGAATCAATCATAAACTTGGTTAAACTTATGGCCCAGTCAAAAAATTATCAAAAGGTGGCTAGCTAAAAAAAGGAAAATTCAGTTGAAATTGTCTGAGTCATCACCATGAATATATCCTCTCCTACGTCCCAACCTTAGATTGTCTAAATACTTACTCAAAATGAGATATTCAACAACTATTGATAAATTGCTATTCCAGTTCCTTCCGGGCGACAAAGGAATCATCGTCTGATATATCTAATCGTTCAGACTTCCAGATAATTTTCAACTCTCTCACGAGGGGCTGAAGTTTCTTGCTCACTCTACGGAGTTGGCGACGAAAATCATCTATCTTTTCTTCAGGATATTCTTCTATTTTGGAAACAGCCTTTTCCAAAGGCTGATACCGTTCTATTTTGTTACTCAATCGGGCCATCCCTTTCGTAGCGATATTTCCAGCCATCGTCAAACCAATCGAACTCATACCAAATAGTAACAACAAAATAATTATTGCCTTGGAGGTAAATGTCAGCATTGCAGAATAAAACTTTTTCAATGCAGATGGTTTAAAATTCAATCCAGTCGGACCTGTTGGGTCTGGAATAGTAGAACCTAACCCTGCTTCAATAATGTTCTTTATATAATTAGCTTTTGCAAGTTGAAGTTCTCTGTACCCTTCATCAATGCTCACATTACGTGTAAGTAACCCAAGCTCTGGAATAGAAAGAACAAATACCTTTGCCTCTTCTCTAACGAGAACATTATAGTTTTGATATTGATTAGGTTCTTTAGTCTGATCGTTTTTCATCGAAAAGTCCTCTAGCTATGGCATGAATTATAGGTACCAAAGGGGTGGCATGGATAGCCAATATGCCAGCAATTGAGAGCCCGACACAAAAAAAGTGAAAACACATGAAATGAAAACAAATACACCTGAATACAAACTAAAAACTTCCAACCATGCCGGCAGTAAAGCGAACAATGCCAAAATCAATGGCCAGGCAAGATACAATTGAAACGAATAAGAGTGAATAATAACATTTTGACTAAATAAAAATGCAAAACACAGAAAACAACCTAAACCCGACAAAAGGATTAATTGCTGTGAAAAATAAAGCTTTTTCTTTTGAATGAATGCAACGACACCCACTAATGCCAAAAACCCACAAAAAAACAGCGGGTTAGAACCAGGTAAGTTATGGAGCCATTTATCGGAAAACAAATCCGAATGATTAAAATAATATTTAGTTCCTCCGTCAAACCCCGTCCTGATTAATGGATTACTTGAAGAAAATGAGATATTTGGAAATGAATATCGAACCCAAAATAATTGGGTCAAAAGAAGTCCAAAACCTCCCAACGCAGGCAACAGAACATTTTTAAAAATACCATAGAGTTTGAATTGGCAAGGCATGGACAATACAAGAAACATGTAATAAGTTGCTAGAAAAAAAACTGCCCCAGACACATCACAACCAGCCATAAAAAACACAACACTACCTCTTGAAAAGGTAGTTAATAAAGAGGCTCCCTTTCTGAAGTAATGCTCTTCAATAACTAGAAAAAGAATCGCAAATAAAGCTATAGCCGCTTGTTTATAAAGTCCCCAAACTAATCCAAGGTTTAAGGGAAGTGTCTGATGGATTGTTACCACGCATGCACCCAGCAAAAATGTTTGCATATAAGGTATATTCATATTCAGGGTTAGGCGCATCGCGAGAAAACCTAATAAAACAGAAGAAATTAAAGGAGTAATCTGATTTGAAAATACCAGCAATCGATGGCTGAACTCCCCTCCAAAATAAATATTGACTCTTTGAAGAATGTGTCCAATTTGAAGCCCTATCATGTTAGACGAACCATGAATATTATCAGAAACACCTTTCTCCGCGGGCTTTAAAAAGCGTAGCCCTCCATGCTTAAAATATCCATGATTAATCCAAACCATAATAGTCTTTTCCGAGCGGGAGTCTAATCGAAGCTTTAATTCTAGATCTGTCCGATCGTGAATAATTGCCATTAAGAAGAAAAGTAAAAGGGTCCCATAGATGAAATAAAGAAGAAGTGCCCCACCCCCCCCTTGAGCAATACTTGAACGCCACTTAACCATAAAATTTTTCATGCTATAACCATCATCCCGACTATTATCAATGTCCCAAGTAAAAATATTAGAAGACGTTCGAAATTATTGTTCGTGACTAATCAATAATTTTCATTAAAGCAGTCAATATCACTAATAATAATTTACTCAGCTGAGGCACTTAGCTTTCCGATTAAGAAGCTAAACGCTATATTGATTTCAAATCAAATTCTGATGAAAACACAGGTTTTTAGAATTTGAAATTAAATACAGCAGAATATTAACAGGTTCAAATACTTGGAGGGTACATATTTATGGTGGTCACCACAAATTTTCTTAGATAAGTTTGAAGCTATTGAAAAACACAAATCATATTAAATTCAGAATTAAATTTAATAAATAAATCCGGTTCAAATTAACTGCGGATAAAGCTTTTTATAACCCTGAATCCCATGGGAATCATTTTTCTAAAAGAAAATATTCCCAAGTATCCACCAAAATTCATAATAGTCACATTTAAAGGAGTTATATATTTATAACTGAGTTCCCTAAACAGTTTGAATTTGGTTAAATATTTAATTATGCCAATCGCCGAACGCACATAATTTAAGAGGAAGGTATAGTTCTGCATTGTTACCATTCTCTGCATCTCTTCACCTTTAATTGAAGCCCGGTTTATATAAAGATCGCCCTCATCCTCTGTATTATATTCTTCCACCAAAAGATCATTCTCCAGGCAATAGTCATACATAGCCGTCCCTTTATAGGGAACCAATATATTGGTACACATTACAACCTTGTGCGTATTAGCGAAATTAAAAATTTCCTCACAATCTTTTAGAGTTTGCGTTGGAATCGAAAACATATTCAACATCACAACTTTAATATTCTTTTTATGCAAATTAGCAACAACTTTGGCGAACTCATCATTGGTATATTTGGGTCGCAAAAGGATTTCATTTCGGATTCGTTCGTTTGTCGTTTCCATTGCGATTCGGGCTAGTCGAGCCTTTCCTTCAGCAAGTTTCTCAACAATATCCTCACTAAGAGTATTAACGGTTGCCTGATATAGAAAGGGTAAATTCACTTTTTCTATATAAAGATCCATAAAGGCAAGAAACCATTTTTTGCTGATAGTTAGATTATCATCGGCAAATGAAATAGCTTCTGCTGGATATTGCTTTAATGTAGTAACTAATTCTTCAATCGCTTGCTCTGGGCTTCGGAACATTAATTTGACCGAACCCTGAGACTCGAATTTATCATTAAATTTCGAATTATGACAATAGGTGCATTTATACGGGCAACCCACGGACAGCAAAAAACGCCGAACCTGCATATTTCGTAGAAAAGAGAATTTTTCATAATAAATTTCTCTATTAGACTTTGGGCTTAGGTCAAAATCTTCGACAAATTTTGCTTCAAATGGGTCGTTTATGTCGAACACAATATTGTGAAAGTTTTTCTTATTTTTATAATGCCCCTGCGCAATCCATTCTGAAAAATAAAATTCACCCGCCCCAACACAAATAAAGTCAACGGCGGTCATATCAATAGATTCATAATTCAGAGTAGGGAAAGGACCTCCAAGAATTATTATTTTATCCGGGTCTATGCTTTTTATTCTCCTAACCAATCCAATTACTCTTTGGTAATCCGTATTACAACAATAAAAGCCTATTATTGAAAAATCCTTAAAATCCTTATCTATTTGATCGATAAAGCGATCATCATCATTAACTATTTCAACATCATGGGGAATCTTATTTTCGTTTAGCCGAGTGGACAATATCATGTAGGAATAGTATTCCAGAGCATCGAATTGACATAACAGGACCGGGGGCCTTTGAACCGATTCATTCCCATTAATTATTCCTGACTTATAAGGGTTTAAATCGATATCCACCATTTTCCCCTGATTCTGACTCCTTACTGGCCGTCCCAGGGAAGGAAGCATACTTAAGTCTGTATTTTCATTCATAGCTATTACACTCTTTATCTCGAAATCAAGTTTTGTCTTAACAACCGTGACTTATGATACCCAAACATCACCCAGGCCGGGAAATTACTGTAATCACCAAATCGGACAGAATCTATAGCCCTACGGATTAACATGGCTCTGTAAAGGAATGTTTTCAGCTTTGGAAATTTTTTCTCTTCTTTTCCTGATATAAATTTTTTCAATATTTTAAGTAGGAATGGAGAAGGTTTTAATATTGCAAAAACACTGAGTAAATTATTCAACGCATGCGGTTTATATGAAAACATATATTCCTTATCGAATTGCTCAGCCACAAACTTATCGTCTCCCTGCTCTCTCGAAAGCGCTGTCCCGGGCATAAAGTGCATAGAAAAAAGACTCAACGTAAAAGGCCCATTCAGGCTATGAAGGAAATCAATGGTCTGGTATAATTGATCTTTGGATTCAAGGGGGTTATCAATGATCATTTCAAATGCAGGGGCAACCATTTTATCCTTGAACTTGGATAGGATTTGCGTTGTTTTCCGAAGGTCTTTGGTTTTGGCTGGACGTTTAAAAAACTCCAGCATTTCATCATTGCCTGACTCAAATCCCATCTTGATTCGGACGAGCCCCGCATCTGTAAGCACCTTCATTTTTTCTTCACGGATGGTGGCTGGATTGGTTCCGCTAAGAATGAATTTCAACCCCGTTTCGGGAAACAACCTGCCAAATTCTTTCAGCTCTTCCAAACTCCTTCCCATAAAATCACTGTCATAAAATATCACATAATCAATAGCAAACCTTTTTTGCACCTCTTTGATCTCATTGATCATATAAGCAGGAGAAGGTCCTCGAAATTGTGCGTATTCGGGATTCATATCATTCAGAAGATCCTGCGAACAGAAGGAACAACGGTAGGGACACCCTACGGACCATATTGTGTTATAAACCGTGCCTACCTGCTTATAAAAAATCTTTTCAGTTAATGGGATGACATTTTCATCCGCAGCGCTGTAGATATAATTATTATCCAGGGTATAGTCCATCAGAGCCCGGTCTTCCATCTGCTCCTTGGTCATCAATTCCCTATCCGGGTTTTTGGTTATTTTACCTTTGATATTGGTCCAAGTGCCTTCTAGCCCTTCCAGACTCTCACCGTTTTTAACCCTGTTCAGAAAATCTACAAAAATCAGTTCCCCTTCTCCAATGGCGATGGCATCTGCAAACTCAATCGCATCTTCAGGAAAGATGGTTGGATGGTAACTGCCCAATATGATCTTGATATCGGGGTTCAATTCCTTCACTTTTTCACACAATGCCTTGCAGAGGTTTCGCTGTACACTCATTACGGAAAAAGCAACAACATCTCCCTTGGACAAATGTTGCGCCAAGGCATTTACTTTTTCTTCATCAGAAATAAAATTTACCCCGAATCCTTCACCTGTTTTTTGTCTCCACCAGCTCCCAGAATGCGTGTTTTCACGAAAGTCGTCTAAAAAGTAAATTGAATCAACGTCAAAGCCAGCTTTTTTTGCAACAGCCACAACGCGCCTAAATCCGATAGATAATATATTTCTATCCATACTGACAGCGTATACTTTCATAAACCTATAAACCCTTAGACGTTAGCAGTACTACTATTAATCAAGGTGCTTCGTCCGTTTCTTTTTCCAACGAACTTCAGCCCATTAACAACAGATTCCAACTTAAAACTAAAAAGATTATTGAACTCACTGGAGCAACTACAAAAATGGCAGGGCAATTCCTGCAATTTATTCCATGCTTCATCTATCCCATGTTCCTTGATAGAGTATGCAAAACCTTCCTGACCATATTGAACTGCGCATGGATGCAACATTCCGCTTGAATCCAGCCAGCAAACAAGGTCTCCCATAACACATTTTGGAAATTCCATTTTACGGACCGAATCATTTGATGAAATATAGCTACTATAGGGAAAAGACTGGCACCACTGAATAATCCCATCAATAGCCCCATACGAGTTATTAGTAGGCATTCCCGATTCTTTTCGCTTACGAATTTCCTTGTACATATTTATAATTTTTTCGTTTTCCCCCAAGTTTTTCCCTTTAGCGGCACCCGTGGGTCCCGGAATACAAAAATTCAAATAAGTATTAAATTTATTGGCCAATTCTGTTAAAGGAATCAGGGTATTTTCTACAGTTGCTTCATTGGTAACAACCGAATGCAAATGAAATGGGATATTATTTTCATCACACATTTTCGCAGCCAAGACAACTTGTTCATAGGCCCCTTGCCCCCTATAACTATCCATTATTTCCTGATCTCCATCGACACTCAATTGAACCTGATCCAACTTCTTAATGGCGTCAATGTGTTTGGAAAAGGTATAACTGTTAGTAGTGATTGAGCAATATATATTCTTGGATTTCACATATTCGATAATGTCATCAATTCTTGTGTGTAGCAGGGGCTCGCCACCTTGCAACATAATTACTCGGGTCCCCAACGAATGAAGCCGGTCAATTATTTCCTTCAAGTCTTCAAAAGGCCAGTCCTTCCCATTTAAGTTATCCACTTCAGCATAGCAATATTCACATTTGAGGTTGCATTTACTGGTCACCCCAATAGAAGCAACAATGGGTGTCCTTATCCCAAAAAACTTATACTTCAAAACACTTATTGCGATTCCAATCAAATTTATCAGCATATCTCAACCCAGGAGTCTGGTTCTCTGTATTTCAATTTTTAATAACACTTTCTCGAAAAACTCATTTCCAGCCAAAGGCCTTAATTCACCAGAAATTTCTACCCTATGACCGAAGAGACCATGAAGGAATTTTTCGAAATTTAAGCTTCTTCAAAAAATCTGTTGCAAAATAAAATGAGTCCTTTAAATAGATATCTAAGGGGAATCCAGTGAAGTGATGTTTGAATCTATATTTTGCTAAAACCTTATAAATAAGGACTAGAGGATAAACCAAACGATTAAAAAGGTTTTCCCTCATGATAAAATTCTCATATTTTCTATCCACAAAATAAACCGTGAAATAGATCATATCCAAAAGATTCTTTCTCTTTTCATCAATCCATGGAAGGTTTTCAGCATTAGACTCCAACCTGAACCGCGCCCAAGTTTCTAAATTAGCAGGAGGAACAAACCCATGCTCCACTGCCGTATCAAAAAGCGGATTACCGGGATAGGGAGTAAATTGATGAAACCCAGAAATTTGCGCTTGTGGGTTTTCTGTTAAAAGCTTTTCTATCAAGTCAGTTGAACATTTCAAATCTTCTTCCGTCTCAGTAGGCAGGCCAGAGAAAAAATTATATAAAGGTTCCAATTTTTTATAGTCGGCCAGCTTTTTATTGGCTTCCAAGACCTCCTCTATATTGATTGCCTTGTCAATCATCTCCAGCATTCTCGGCGATCCAGATTCTACGCCGATATTCATATGCTCCATTCCGACACGCTCAAGAAGCCTTAATATAGAATCATCCATTCTGAGAATTTCATCAATCCGTACCCCACGAAGTCCCCATTTAATTTTGATATTGCGTCTTTCAACTTCTTCAAAAAAAGATTTTCCTCGTTTGACGTTTACAAAGAAGTCATCATCAATGATAGAAATATAATCTGGCGAATAAAGCTTCATCACATGTTCTAAATGATCAACGGTTTTAGACACTTCTTCTGCCTGCCATCGCCGCTCCTTATTGGAAAGCGAGGTAATATAACAAAAGGTGCAATTATGTGGGCATCCCCTACTGGTAATAAACGACATCACCTGAAAATCAAAACCGGATCTTTTATAGTTGCCAATATCCACCAAATCATAAGGGGGAATAGGAATAGAGTCCGCATCAAAAGCATGACTGTCTTCGTTATGGAGTATTTCGTTTTCCGGAGTTTTATAGCTAAGCCCTTTTACCTGACTCAAATCTCCATTGGCATCGAGGGTTTCAACCAATTCCTTAAAAATAAATTCTCCCTTCCCTCGAACAACTATATCCACCAAATCATGCTCTAGAGTTTGGTCGGCAAGAATGGTAGGGTGAATCCCTCCCCATACAGTAGGAACGTTGGCCGTTTCCTTCACCAATCGGCAGGTTTTAAGAGCAAAGTTAATAGGCTCCCCAGTCATCACGGTTAAAGCAACGCAGAGGACTTGACCGGTCTTTAATTCGGCAATCAATTTCTCTTCAAAATCAGGCTCAACCCTCTGATCAAACAACTTCAACTCATATTTAGAACGATCAACCAAGCAACCCGCATAGAGGAGGCTAAGAGGCAGGTCTCGTATAAACATGTCATATTTCCCCAAATGGGGCTGAACCAAAATTACTTTTTTCTTCATTGAGATAGGGTTCTTTCAGCTAAGGACATTTGTCACTCAGACTCAGATCTTGCAAACATTCTTTCCTTCAGGGATGGCGTTTTTTCATCCTTCGCTTTTAACCGATCAGGGTCCAGCTTCCCGGTGTAAACAGGATGCTCATCCACCAAAACTGGAAACTCCTTGTAATTGGCAATGGGTGCCATAAAATCCTTTATATATTTATGGTCGGAACCAATGAGGCAATTCGGCGAACGTTGTGCAATCTCCGGGGAAAGCATCATTTTCTCACGAATATCCTTCAGACTATTTTTCCTAAGATTTCCATAAGATACGGGGTTCATTGGACAGGTTGCAATATCTCCATATGCACTCACCCCCAACTTCTCTCGGCCTCCAGGACATTCATTTTTCAGAGACATATTTATGTTCCAGTCAGACCGCATGAAAGGGTTTTCGCCCATCATATGGTTATACATATTCCATTCTTCTGTAGTCACATTGTTTTCCAACTGCCCGGCCCACTCACCCATGGCGCTGGCCAGGGAAAGAACCAAAGCTACTTTCCTTTCCCTACAGAACTCAATCATATTCTCTATTTTCTTTTTGTCACCATGTCCCGCAACGGTACTGATGGCAATATTGTAGCCAAGGTTCTTAGACCATTGAATGCAGCGAATTACCTGTGCATAATGCCCCTGATAACCGCGAATCTTGTCATTCTCGTCTGGGTCTAAAGAATCCAGACTGTAGTGAATAGTGCTGAGACCCGCCTCCTTAAGCCTTGCTAGCCTGCTCTCATTCAAGGCAATAGCATTTGTAGTCATGCACACAATATGTTTTTTGGCTTCAACGGCCTCAAGAACCTCAACCAAGTCCTTGCGCAAAGTAGGCTCCCCTCCTGAAATTATTGATGAAAAGGCTCCCAGGCTTTTAGCTTCCTGCCAAATACTTCTTATTTCTTCCAGAGACAACTCGTCTTCAGAGTTGCTAACATTTTGCGTAGAATAGCAAAACTCACACTCTGACTGACAATCAGTATTAACAGAAAACTCAATAGTTCTAAGCGTAGGCCGCTTTAAAACAAGGGTACTAAAATAGCCCCATCCCACCCTAATAATCAAATGGGGTTTCTTCATTAATAGGGTACTATGCCCCAGCATACGTTTAAATATACTAAACAGGTCTTTAATCATGCTTTATGGATACCTTATGGTTGGCCGCTCTAAATGCTGATTTAAAGGTGGTTTAACAAGAAATTAATTTTGTTAAACCCTTATAATTAAATAGCGTCTTACTTTCAAATTTCTTTACTGTAAACTATTTTACGTAAAATATACCTAGCCTCCCCCAATGGCATCGGAAACAGAATTTCTTCCATTTTTTGTGGAAGTATGCGGGAAAGCATTGAAATCCCAAGAGCTAATGATTCCGGCCCAAACTGTTTAGTTTGCGCAGAAAAATAGGCTAGATCAGTATACTTTACAATATGCGAAAACTCGATGAAATTAAGACCAAACTTCTGACAGACCCAGTTCACCGTATATTTGGGAAAAAACACCAAGTGTTCCTCCTTGAAATGAAGCCATGAATTACCCATTAGCATACAGGACCAGTGCCTAGGATCAGGAGTAACCATGCAAATTATACCATTATTTTTCAATAGTTTACATATTTCCTCCCAGAATAGAGACGGGTCAGGAATGTGCTCAATTAAGTCCGACATAAATATCACATCAAAACTTTCTGGCTCAAACCTTACAGTCCCAAGTGTGCCCTGGACCACCCTTGCATCAGGGTTCTCTTTTTTAGCTATTTCACAAGCCTGAAGTGACAAGTCTATTCCGGTCACATTAAAACCCTCCTCAAGGGCCACCTTAAGGAAAGAGCCCATAGCGCAACCTACTTCAAGTACATCCCCTTTCGAAATAAATTTTGCGACATGCTTAACATGTTTGCGCATGTTTTTCTCTTTAAGGATTTTCACATGCTCCGGCAAAACATTATTTATCATTCCCCATGAGCGGTAATAATTTTGATCATAAAATTCTTGATCTAATGAGGGATATGGAGAAACAAAATGGAGATCACAAAGAGAACAGATGAGAAGTTTTGAACCATAGGTTAGGGTTCGCCAGAATGAGGTCTCAGTTCCATTACAGAGAGGGCAAGACTTTTTATCCATATTCGAATTAAAATTTTAAAAGGACCAAAGAAAGGAACAATACACACACAAATTTCAAAAAAAGCTAACGCACTCTTTTAGAGAAAAACCCAATGGAGAGAGCTTCTTATCTATAATATCAATTTTTGTGGATTAAAATAGGCTCATTCTGGAAAAACTTTTCCTCAACGCTTTTAATAACCTTCTCGGGAGATAGCTGTTTAAGGCAAATATTATCCTGACAATGCACTTCTGCTTTGTTGTCGAAAACTATAAGGCATGGGCTACAAGGTATGTTCTCAAAAAAACAAATCGAATTTGAGGTAAGGGGTCCATAAAATTCCGGGGTTTCAGGTCCAAAAAACACCACGACATCCTTATTATAGGCTGAGGCGATATGTGTAGGAAGGCTATCATTGGTAATTATGAGATTACTAGAATACAGTAATCCGCAATATTCATCTATATCCAATAAACCTGCAGAGCTAATCACGTTTGACAATTTAATTTTCTGGGTAATATTTTCCACATACTGTTTTTCCTGCTCATTACCAACAAACACAAAAGAATTTTCAGGGTATTTATTCGCAAGCTCAGAAATTAGCACAACAAAATGACTGGCCGGCCACCTCCTCAAAGAGGACATATCACTTGCATTAGGGTTAACGACTACTATTTGCGAATGTTCTGGAACATTCAATTTTTTAAAGCAAGATTCGATATCTCCCGAATGGGGTATATCAAGATTTATATCATTTAGCTTTATGTCTTCATACTTTGCACCAAGCGCGGCCACCAAAGAGTAAAAAACATGATTAACATGATGATGTGTATTCAAGTAAACTTGATGAGTCAAACTCTTACCACGTGCAACTTGCCTCAGGTGATACCCAACACGAACCTTGGAAAAAGATAACAGAGAAAGCAGGCTAGTAAAATTCGAAAAGAATTCTGCATCTACAACAACAGTAGGCCGAATTGACCATACACGCACAAGATTGCGTAAAACATCAATAGAAAATTCCCAAAAACTCTTGGGACTCAGAGTTAAAATATGATCAATGCATTTTATTTTTAGGCAAAATTTATAATTACGTTCAAAGGTAAGTAAATGGATCTTGCCATTAGGGTAAAGAGCCTTCAACCCTCTCAAGGCGGGAGTCATCATTAATATGCTTCCTAAACCAAAAAATTTAATTACAAGAATATTTTTCACCCTTTCCCGAGGAGGGTTAGGCTTTTTCTTATTAAACCGAAAAATAAAAAACAGGTTCAAGATATTTATGATAAACCCACCCAACAAAATATCTACATCCCGCATGAATTTCAATTTCATCTTAAAACCACCGTCTCATCCAGTTATCATCAAAGTGCTGCCGGATTGTTTTAAATAGTTAGCCTACCTAAGAAATATATTAAAAAAACAACACTCTAACCCAATTACTTGAAGTATAAAGAATTATAGCGAACCAAGCCAACACATTTTGCTAAGTCCCATATCACCAACAAAGCCCTCTCATTTTGACCGACAGATAAAACAAATAACGAACCATTACAGATCACGACATAAACAAAAAAAATAGTGCGCGATGAAAAAATATTAGGCTCATAACAGAGCTGCAAGCATTAAAACCAAGTACTTAAGTCTATCCAATAATATTCAATGGATAATAAAGAGAATAGTTTCGAAGTTGCACACAAGACCAACAAAGGGAAAAAACAAAAGAAAGGAGAACAAAAATTCCTGAATTATAATTTAAGATTTCCAACCATCCAGGCAATAGAGCGAATAGTGCCAAAATCAAAGTGAAAACCAGATAAACCTCATAAGCTTCAGGCAATATAAAAGACTTCGGACCTAATAATAAAAATAATGCGTAATAGCCTATTCCCGTTGCCAAAAAAACAAAATGAATAGAGTTTTTCTTTTCCCTCCGAACCAACGTCATCACAACAAATGTTGCCAGCAAACCCATCATAGTGAGAGCATTCCAGTCTGGCAATAGGGGTACATATCTTTTATTCAATGCCGTAGCTAATTCTTTTATCTGCAGGAATGACTTGTCCATCCCTATCTGAGACCCTGCCACCTCCCTCATTAACTTAACATCAGGGAAACTGGCTTTAACCCAAAGCAATTGTCCAGCCATCACAATAAATGCCAGAAAAACTGGTAAGGCAATTTTTTTCATTTCCATTTTAATTGGTTTTTTATCTGGAGAAAAATATCTATTCACAAGACAATAAGCCGCAAAAAAACCTAATGCTCCAATCCATTCAACAAATACCATGCAAAATACTGAAAGTTTTCGTATACGCTGGAGGGATACACTTTCAGAACCAAGGCCATCAGTCGAATTCTCACAAACCAGAAACAAGGCCATAAAAAACACAAACAGAGTAGTGGGATAAGTCTCCCAAAAAAACCATAAATTACTTGGAAAAGTCTGATACATGGTCTGCGCACTTAAACCCAGCACATAGGCATGAACGGGGCGAATGCCTAAGGGCAGAGTCAAGCGCATGGCAAGAAACCCTAATAAGGCCGAGGAAAGCATAGGGATTAATTGATTATGAAAAGCTAAAAGACCAAAGCTAAAAGATCCACTCAACCAAATATAAAAACGCTCTAAAAGATGTGCCCCTTGCAAAAATCCCATGCTATATGGGGAGATCATTGTTTGTGCAGGATCATCAACAAGAGCTTTGCTAAACCATAATCCACCATGAGCAAAGTAGCCTTCATTTTCCCAAAGGAGAATTAAATTGGGCCAACGCCCTTGCAGTTCGCTCTGAGCCCCATCAATTCCTCGAGAGTGCACCGACAAGAACAACCCAATTAAAACAAGGCTTCCCCACAAAAGAAATACCAAAAACCCAATATTACCCCCTGAAGAAAATTTATTTTCTAATCGCTTTAATATCACTAACAACTCCTCAAATTATAGCCAGGTATAAAGCAGGGTAAAAAATAGGGGGAGGTATAAATCGTACAAATATAGCCAGAGACTCATATGTGCTTCAAAAGTTTGTCCTTTTATTCAATTCTCAAAATTAACAAGCCTGTAACACGATCGTTCCGGCTATTGAAGGTTGCTACCCATAAATAATGGTGCCCCCGAGGCGATTCGAACGCCTGACCTACGGATTAGGAATCCGAAAAGCACCACTTTCCTTGACTTTCCCGTATCATCCTAATATCATATAAATGTAACTAAACAAAAGCCTTCCTGTTTCATTCGGTTTGAAACGGGATGCAACGGGAAAGCGTTTTAGTGGTACAGGAGTGGTACAAACTGGGTTACGGAATGTAAAGCGGATTAAATAACTCCAGTACGATATCAGCCCTGCCAGCCCCCTCGAGAAATACTAAAATACATTTATGGCTAAGTCAAACGAATCAAAAACTACATGGGTGCAAACCAAGCATGCAGGGGTGAGATACCGTGAGCACCCTACCCGTAATTTCAAACGCCGCCCTGACAGATATATCGTTATTCGATATAACCGGGAAGGGAAACTCACGGGAGAAGCTGTAGGTTGGGAAACTCAGGGGGCCAACTTTCTGGATGCGGTGAAAACCCGAAATCAGATACTTCAAAACATAAGACACGGAGAGGGCTATCAGTCTTTAAAGGAAAAGCGTGGACTGGAAAATACACGGCGGGATCAGTTAGAAGAGGAAAGGCTGGATTTAGAGCGTGAAAATATTCCCCTTGATGTGTTTGCCGAAAAGTACCTTGAATGGGCGCAGTTGAACAAGAAATCATGGCGTGATGACAAGACGCGGTACTATAAACATATTGCCCCTTTGATGGGACAAAGATCTGCAAAGGAAATCCTTGTCCTTGATATCGAAAGGCTGAAACAAAAGCTGTCGAAAAAAAAGGTGAAAGGAAAACCCATTTCACAAGTTACGGTTAAACATTGCCTGGTTCTTGTTAGACAGATATTCAACCGAGCTATTGGATGGGGGCTGTTTCAAGGTCCAAACCCTGTAACCAGTACGATCAAAGCCCACAAGGGCTTCTTGAAGGTTCAAGATAATAAAAGGTTAAGGTTTTTGTCTCATGAAGATGCAAGGAGCCTTTTAGCTGAGGTTAAGAAAACCAGTGAGCAGACTCACGATATCTGCCTGCTATCCCTTCAAACCGGCATGAGAATGGGAGAGATATTTTCTTTGAAGTGGCAGGAGATTGATTTAAAGAACGGGATAATTCATATCCGGGACGCAAAGAACAATCATACTCGGCAAGCGTATATTACTCCCACATTGAATGCGATGTTTTCAGCTAAGGAAAATCCTTTAAGAACTGCACTTGTATTCCCTGCGCGTGGCGGTGGGCGTATCAGTCAGATGTCAGACACCTTTGACCGTGCCGTGAACAAGCAGGGACTCAACAAAGGTGTGAATGATCGAGCTAACAAGATTGTGCCGCACTCACTCAGGCATAGTTTTGCAAGCTGGCTGGCTATGCAGGGAGAAAGTATTCTGGTAATCAAGGAACTGTTAGGGCACAGGGACTTGTCCATGACACAACGATATGCGCACTTGTTACCTGATACCAAACGACAAGCCGTTGAACGGTTAGCTCTCAATCAGGAAGAAGCCATTTCTTCGCAAGAAGCAAAATAAACCAGACCTTATCCGACGGGAGACAGGCCGGGTATCCTTACACGGCTTGGTCTGGATCATTTTAAGGAAGCGTTTAAAGGAGACGTGATCAAGTATGAGCCCCCCTAAGAAAACAAAAAGCCCCCCTCAGGCCAGCAAGAAAAAAACCGCAAAAAGAAAATCACCGGCCAAAGCAAGTAAGAAGAAAGCTACAGAACCTGATAGCGTTCAAGAAAGAAAATATTCGTTCTTGGTCGAAGGTGGTATCGACGGGACCGTTGGAATGAGGTATACGCGAGAAAGGAAGCACTCTTTCTCGACGAACAAATCATCCAAGAAACAAGAAAGGAAGCACACTTATTATACATATGGTGGGCTTGGAGCCCCAACTGTAAAAATCTGGAACCCAGACGAACTATCAAATCCTATAGTCATTGATGAGGTCAACTACGACCCCAAAAGGCACGTAAAATACGATGATGATAATAAATCAATCCCTCAGTTTCCATCCAGAATAAATTACATAGAAAGGATTGAAAAGAGTCTTTGGAGGTGGGAGCCGACCACAATGGATGAAGCATGTTGCATACGTTCGCTTTTGTTTGGAAAGGAGTACTGGTTCTTCACAATAGCGGCCTCTAACCCTCAAACACCCCTCCATCCTTTGGAAAACAATTATGGGTTAGCCAAAGGGCTTCCAGAGTGGAAAAACTTTGAAGATAAAATATTAACGGCACAAATTAAGTTATACAGACAACTCCAGATCGCGATTGAAAAGCATGAACTGATAAATATTTCCCATGACAAAGAACGTCCAGCATTTGCCCAAACTGATTTTTTAAAGTGGTTCCAGGGGCTTCACCCTGCACTCGTTCCTGACCAACTTATAAGCGCAAAAACTTCCATTGAAGAAAGAGCTCGGCTATTAAAGAAAATGCGGACAGACTTTCACTATTGGGTCAATACGGGTGAATACCCAGTTGGAGTTAAGGGAGGAACGGAACCACCTTTAAATCCCACAACTCCTTATGGTCGCAAGCAAATACTTCGCACGGCTTACATATCTGAGGCCGCAGAAAAGATTAAGGAAACCACGTCTTTAACTTCCAAGGATTTGCTGGCGGACCCTGACTTGAAGGCATTGATTAGAGACGGTTGCATCATTAAGGATGAACGGCCTGATGAAAAAATACTAAAAAAGAACTGGATCCCCGCTGCCAGGAAGGCTGCCGGTGTTATAGGCCGTCCCGGAGCACCAAAGAAAAAGAAATAACCCCACTCCCCCCATTGCCAATAATTCCCCGATAGCGCAAAAACCTTGTTGGAGAATTATACGTTATAGCCCTATTTAAAGCCTCCAAAAAACCCCCAAACATAAAGAAACCCCCGATGGGTTGTTCGGGGGTTTTTTATTTTCAACAAAGTCTCTAACCTTTATGCATACCCGTCAAGAGGACGGAACAGGATTCAGCAACCACTTGAGAAAGGTTTCAGGAAATGAAAAAGAACAGGTCAATTTGGCCGAAATATGTAGCTCGAAAATGTCTAGCTGACTACTACCCAGGGCTTTCTGGCAAGACACTTGCCAACCTAGCTCTTGAAGGAAGAGGCCCTCGACATTTTAAGCGGGGACGAAATGTCTACTATCGAACCGAAGAACTCGACAAGTTCATAGAGGAAGGAGATTCTAAGTGATAACCAAAAAAGAAACCCCGCCGTGCAGGGCGGGGCAAAGACAAACAATTACTACTCAATCTTATAAATACAGAGTACACGGGTTCCAGGGATATTTCAATATGGAACCAGAGAATAAGCAGTCCCTGTCTCACCTTTACATGTGCCCTGATAAAAAAACAGACCTAAAACAGGGAGGGCGTGTTAATGGCCGTTAAAAACCTCGAAAGATATGATGCCTGTGAGTCTATGGCGGTCGAGAGAAAGGTGACCTGTCGCAAATGCTCACATACAAGAAAGAAAAAAAACGACAAATGCCTGAGTGTGAATGAAGCGAAAGGAACTTTCTATTGTCACCATTGCCATTGGACGGGAAACCTCGCAGAGTTGAATGGTAATGGCAACGGTAATAGCAACGGAAATCACGCCAACACGCACTACCTCTATTGCGATGAACAGGGACAGGCTCTTTATCGGAAAGTAAGAAGCTCTCAAAAGAATTTCTGGTTTGAACATCCTGATGGTGCGGGAGGTTGGACTTCAGGAGCAACAGGGATTCGACGTGTCCCTTACCGATTGACTGAGCTGATTAAAAGTGAAGCGACCGTTTATATCGTGGAAGGCGAGAAGGATGTTGACACTCTGGTCAATCATGGACTCGTAGCTACCTGTAATGATTCCGGTGCGGGAAAATGGAAACCTGAGTTTAACGAATTTCTGAAAGACAGGGATGTTGTAGTTCTCGAGGACAACGATAAGCCGGGGCGGAAGCACGGCAAGGTTATTTCTGAAGGTTTATACGGAGTAGCAAGAAGCATCAAAATTGTCAGGTTTACTGAGCTCGACAAGGGAGGAGATGTTACAGATTTTCTCAAGACCCATAGCAAAGACGATTTGATAGTACGGCAAAAAGATGCTCCTGAATTTATGGGATCATACTCTAAACATTTTAAGGATGACGAAGAAACCTGCTCCGAGATCGAGTGGGAAGAACCGGTTTTGTTCGATCAAATTGAGACCCCTGAAATAGGGGTTGATGTTCTCCCCTCATGGCTCGGAAACTACGCCAAGGCGGTGAGTAGGAACTCACAGACCCCCTTCGGCATGGCGGTTATGATGGGACTCTCGGTGGTAGCTACCTGCCTTCAAAAACGTTTTGTCGTGTCCCCATATGGTGATGACTATGTTGAGCCGTTAAGTTTGTGGACGGCCACCATCTTACCTCCCGGAACCAGGAAGACGGCTGTTCTAAGTGCTATGACCGCCCCACTTTCGGACTGGGAGTGTGAGATGGCAAGAAATCTTAAAAATGAGATCGCTGAGAACGAAACCATACGGATGGTAAACGAAAAAAAACTTGACCGACTTCAGAATGAAGCCTCCAAATGCAAAGAACATGATGAGAGAAAACTATTGTTGGCTGAAATCACACAGTTAAAACTTGATAACCCGGAAGAGATGTATCCGCCAAGATTATGGACTGGCGACGTTACTCCCGAAAGACTACAAAATCTTTTAGCAGAGCATGGTGAGAGGATGAGTCTGTTAAGTGATGAAGGCGGCATCTTTGAAATCATGAGCGGCCTATACAGTAACGGAGCCGCAAATATTGATGTGTTCCTTAAGGGGCATGCGGGGAGCTCCATCCGTGTCGATCGCGGGAACAGGGAAGCTCATCTCAAGGCTCCGGCACTATCCTTTGGATTAACAATCCAACCTGAGGTTGCTTCACTACTTGGGCAGGGCAACAAAAAGCATTTCAGGGGGAATGGTACTCTGGCGAGATTTATGTTTTGCCTTCCCAAAAGTAATGTTGGCCATAGAAACATTAGTCAAAGGGAACCCATCCCAGAAACAATCAAGGCTGCTTATTGTGCTGGCATATTTCACTTATTGTACATAGTGGACATAGTGGATGAGGATGGCGCGAGTAAACCACGAATCATCGGATTGGATAATGAGGCTCTTACATCATGGGAACGGTTCGCCCAGTACATTGAATCCAACCAAGGGGAAAATAACCAGTTTGAATCTATTCAGGACTGGACCGGGAAATTACCCGGTGCGGCTTTAAGGATTGCAGGGTTATGTCATGTTGTTGAACATGGTGAAGGAAGCCCCATGATTAATAAAAAGACTCTCGAAGCAGCACTTGATTTATGTGACAGCCTAATAATACATGCCCAGGCAACATTTGAACTTATGGGTGGTGATGAACAAACTACTGATGCAAAACATATATTAAAATGGATGTTAAAGCGAAAAGATACTTTCTTTAAACGCAGGGATTGCCAGCAAGAGCTACGGGGGAGGTTCAGGAGAGTTGATAAACTCGTAAAAGCACTTGATGTATTGATCGAGAGAAACTTTGTTTCAAAACCTGAAATGCTCCCCACCCGAAAACCAACCATCATTTATCACATAAATCCAAAACTGTTAAAGGAGGGGAAAGATGGGTTGGCGTGACTTTCAATCAGCCTCTCCCCCTGTACACTATGTACACGAAGTACACTTAGTAGATGACAATGGGGAAAACTCACCGCTTAGTGAACACGGTATACAGGGGGAGAAGCTGGATATTTTTGCTTCGGGCACAAAGGAAAACCCCCAGCTTGATCTATTAACCGAGGTTGAACTGGAGGCCTTCAATGGCTGGTACGCTACCTGCCGGAAGCCAAAGTTCAATTTATCGCATGAGGAGGCGACCTTAACTTCTTGGCGGTTATTAATCGAGTCTATGGAAAGCATGTGTCGGGATGGCAGGGGGCGGTACAAAAAACCATGACATTTACAATCGAAAAAACGGCGAGAAGATCTTAAGTAGAGGGGATGTGGTGGTTACCCTGTCTTTACGTATCGGGCGATGAGAGCCTTTCTGCCCTTGTCTTGCAGTTCGGTAATGTCAAAGCCTAACTGTTCGTAAGAGCGTGGGTTAACGTACGCTTGGTGCCCACGCTGTATATCGCTTTTATGTTCGCCGAGGCGGGGGAACTTTGAGGCTATGGATAACGCCCTTTTCCAATCGTCTTTTGCCATCAACTTCTTGAGTTTTGAGAGCTTGGTTTCCATGGCTGGAGACCATACCAAGACGTCTAAAAATGGCGAGCAGAACTTCGTGAGAATGGCGAGATAAATATTAGCGGCAGAGTAAAAGTGTACCACCAAAAATATTCAAGAACAGGGAGAGAACAGGGCAAATGGCGATTCATAATAGTTTTGAAAATAGCAAATTCATAAAAGGTCAGTCTGGAAATCCAAAAGGACGACCCAAAGGTGCCAAGGATGGGTTGCCGGCATATATCAACCGAATACTCAGAAAAGATGCGCGACCGGAGATTCTGGAGTTACTAAAGAAAAAAGGTGTTGATCTGGACAACGGATCCAATAGTGCGGTGATAGCATTTGCGCTTATAAAAACGGCGCAGGCGGGTGATGTGAGTGCTATCAGGTTAATTTTTGATCAGACAGAGGTTCCTTTGCCGAAACAGGTTGACCTGTCCAGCTCTATACCCCTGACCGCAGAACAAAAACGAAAAATAGCCGAAACATATCTGGGGAGTCTGGAAAACTGTTGAACCCGCACAGTTTGCCTGGAAATACAACATCTCGAATTCAAGTGTGAAGTGCAACTCTGATTGTCGGTAGTCCGCTGTTGTTGCAATAACTGCATCCGGGCATGGAGATTCTCGCCCCTCCCCCTTTGCCATCCTCCCTAGCGGCCTGACGGCCTCCCTCCTGCTTATCCCCCTCACCCCATATGGGGGTGAGGCTGTCATTGACAGGGAGGATTCGACAAGGGGGAATAGGGGCTGTCGTGGAGCCTCCAACTCCACTTGTCATAACCATGCCCTCAAGAACAAGAGCCCGCCCATCGCAAGGCGTCTGATCGCTTGCCTTCCTATAAACTGGCGGAAAGGTGTTGTTTAAAATACCAATGGGGTAACCAACGGGTTAAGAAATATATCTAAGAAGTAGACAATGCCAACTCGACTATCGAATCAAGCTTTGAATCAGTTTGTGATTCTATTTCCTGGAAGGATGATAGATAGTTAGCCTATGGGCCCTGCTACTAGATTGGTTTTAAATGGCAAAGAATCAAGATTACTAAGAGAAGATCAGTTTAATAAGAAATCTGACCTGCCGGGTAATGAACACCTATGCCAACGCACCTCGCGAAGGTTCCCCAGAATGGGATATCATGTATCACAAGCATTTCGAAGAATACATGAACAAAAAAGGGTTTTAAGTTTACGTCACATTCCGACGACACTTCTTTCTAAACGACTGCAAGTGAGCAATACCCTCTATGGGTTCTTCCGACTTTGAGTTGCAAAAATAAAATCTTCGACCCCTGCCCTTCGAATCTCTTCAATTATTCTCCCAAATAGCGCGAATTCAATATTTCTGTCTCCGTGTATCTCGACTGCTTTAAATTTGTTTTGTGCTAAAACCTGCTCCACTTGACTTTGAAGTTCATCACGAGTAACAGATGTTCCATTAAGCTCTAGGAATCCTGCGCGGGAAATTTTAATCACAATATTTTTTCCGGGAACCTTACTCGCAGAATGCGCCTCAGGAAGTTCTGCCTGCAAAACACCACTTATCGAACTCGAGGTCAACATAAAAAAAATGAGCAGTAGAAAAACAATATTGATCAATGGAACCAAATCCATCTCGATATTTCTCTTTTGATTGCCTTTAATTTTGATCATAGCCAGTCTCGGTAAAATAAAACTACAAGACCAGTGAAAAGTCACTGGCACCCGCTTGGCGGGCCATATCAAAAACCTGAACAAAAATATCGTACAGGGCTTTATCATCGGTGTGTACAACCACGGCTTTATTGCTACGACGAGTGATCTCTGACTTTAAAATTTTCATGAGACCCTTCAAATCAGTCGATTGATCACCCACTCGAATATCATCAGCCTGATTGATTCTGATAACCAGAGGCATTTCTTCAGGGGTATTGGATGAAGTTCCATTTGATAATTTCACATCCAGTCCCTGCGCCGGAATAGCAAAGGTAAGCATATAAAATATTAACAGAAGAAATACCACATCGATCAAGGGAGCAAGATCGGGTTTGAAGCGTTTATGATTGCCTTTGGAAATATTCAACATAGGGTGATCAGGAAGAGTTTCGAGAAATCGGGTAAAACTTAATGTCCATAGAATATATAAACTGCTGGCCATATTTATTGAGGGCAAAAGCCAGTTTCTCCTTCTTCCTGTCAAAATAATGCAACATAATCACAGTGGGAATGGCAACAGATAGTCCAGCGGCAGTTGTTAATAAAGCTTCCCAGATACCACCCGCCAAAAGACTCGGATCAACCTGTCCCTCAAATTCAGCGACTTTATTAAAAGCCTGCACCATTCCGATAACAGTGCCCAACAAACCCATTAATGGGGAAATCGTGGCAATGACTTCCAAACCACGTATATTTTTTTCCAGAGAATTTATTTCTTCCTGACCTGCGAGGGTTAGCTTTTCTTCCAGCTTCCAGCGCGGAATATCTTTTTCGCCGAGCCCGGCTTCAATGATGCGCCCTAATGGGTTGGGAGATTTTTGGCACTGCTCCAAAACTTTGTCAGCATGACCTTCTTTTATTAAATCAAGAACAGGTTTTAAAAATCCATCTATATCTACAATATATTTTTTAAAGAAAATTGCGCGTTCAATAACGATCGCCAAGGCAATGATCGAGCAAAGAAAAATTGGGAACATTATTATCCCTCCCTTGGCTATCAACCCAAACAAATCAGAAATCGCACCCATTAAAAACCCTTTCTTATAATTTTACCAAACACAGAAATCCAGAACATTACTGATCCTGAACCATATCTGGCTTGCCGTCGAAGTTCCTGTCTGCCTCTATTCGAATCAATTTCCCTGATGGATCAAAAAATTCCCATCGATCTGTCTTACCATCAAAATTGGTATCATTCTCGACCTTTACCAACACATTAGATCCCTTGAAAAACTGCCATTGATCGGGTTTCTGATCCGAGTTTGTATCAAACCCTACCTTCTCAAGTTTTTCGCTGACGAAGTAATCCCAACGGTCAGTAGTACCGTTAAAGTCGGTATCGTAGTTGGTCTGCTTTATCTTCTGATTGCTATCAAAGTATTGCCATATATCTACCTTCCCGTCACCGTTTTCATCAATTTCGGTCTGCTCAATCTTGCCATTAGCATCAAATTTTTCATTCCAATCGAACTTGCCGGTATTTTTACTATCCTTTTCAATTTTTTCCAGCTTACCCTGATCCGAGTAATGCTGAATCTGATCCATTTTCCCATTCTTGTCGGCATCGAATTCGGCCTTGACTAGAATTTTATCTCCCACGAAATGCTCGACCTGATCAATATTGCCATCAAAGTTGGTGTCGTGTTCAACCTTGAAAATCTTTCCATCAGCAGTGGTATGTCTCCATTGATCCATCTTGCCATCAAAATTAGAGTCGATTTTTGCAACATCAGCAAAAACCATAGAACCGCTCACCGTGAATAAGATAAATGTACATATTGAAATCAATCTTAATGAATTAATAATATTATTTTTTGTCATGGCTCATCTCAAAATGAAAGAAACTGGAAGTTTTAATGATACATATTGTTTGTTCAGTTTTTCCGGAATTGGCGGAAAGGGTCCAGCATTTTTAACAGCATTTCGGGCCGCCTCATCAAGCATTGCGTGACCAGAGGAATGTTCAACTAAAAGCTTGAGCACCCCGCCATCTTTTCCAAGTTTGAAGGATAAATTAATTTTTCCCTGTTGCCCTTTTTTACGAGCACTTGGAGGATAGATCTTAGCGCGAGCAATCATCTGCCTCACTGTGGTGGTGTACCCATTCCAGAGTTCATCCAATTCATCACCCGAAAGTTGATCCTGTTTATCAAGGTTCAATGCAGCAACATTTCTCACCTGCGGCTTAAAGGAATGATTTACACCACCACGAGTATCCACCAAAGTTGAGTGCCCGCTAGTACTTTGCTTGAGTTTGTCAACTTTACCCATTCGTGTCCTGGGTTGAAAAGCATTTCGCTTAAATGTCCCTTTCGCTGCAAACCTGCCAACTACAACTTTACCGACTGGAGAAAAAGCCGTCTGGTAATAGCTTTTTGAAACATTTTTCACCATCCTCGGCTTAGCTGAGTAATTCGGCATATTTGTGTTGAAAACGGTTTTTTGAATTGACGCCGATGTGCTGACCTCAATGCTTTTTGGTGCTTTAGTCATCACTGGAGTGACCGTTGCCCTGGTCACCTGCATGGGGACACTTTTAATTTGCCTTATCGGAGTACTCACAGGAATAGCAACGGGTTTAGGCAGAACAGATTTCTTACGTAAAACCGGCCTTTTTACTTCCAGCATTTTTTTGGGATCTCGAACAAGTTCCGGTTTCTTTACCACTTCCAGACGAATCTTTTTATATTTTTTTTCCTGAACAAGTGGCTTATCAAATATCCCAAAAGGCTGTGTAGCAAAAAAAACAAAGTGCAGGACAATAGATATAAAAGCCGCATGGCTTAAATCAAAAGTGTCATTAAAGTATTTTGAAACAAGTTTATTCATAATTTGTTCGACCTTAATCTAAGACTGAATTCGTCCCCGGCAAAGCATTACCTGCGGGCCTTCATCCCCGATCTCCGTCCACATGGCATATACGCGACCGCCATTACCTTTGAATAAATATGGATAGGCCACTCCTTTACTTGTTGAGGGAAGCGGCGATGGGGAGGAAATATTAACATCCGAAGAGACTTTCACCAGCCATGCTTTATCTCGTCCCCAGCCACCTTCAAGGATAGGGTCGCGCCCCTGGAAAATAACCCAGGCCTCTTTTCCGATAACAGTGATGTCAGGGTGATTAGCATCTAAAACCAGTCCATTTATATCTTTAGCGACCTGATAAGTTTTCCCATTGTCAGCAGAGTGAGCAAACTTTAGGCTGGCTTTACCATTTGCCCCCGTATACCAGCTGACGAACAGTTTGCCTCCTACGTACTTCATGGCTGGTCCTGAGTGAGCACAACCATTAATCTTCCAGCCTGTCTTTGTCACTTTTACTGGTTTGCTCCACGTCTTGCCTCCATCCAGTGAAGTGGCTACTACAATGATCCTCTCGTTGTCATCATAAACATGGCGCCATGAAGCAAATATTTCTCCGTTGTCTCCAAAAGCCAGAGCAGTGCGGCAGCACGGGCAAATATCTCCCGAAATTTTTATATTTTTTTCAAAAGATTTACCCTGGTCTACAGAACGGGCGATATAGACGGAAGTGGTTCCGGACTTGCCGGATTTCCTATCTCGTCCATCTAACCAAATAACATAAATAGTTCCATCAGGGGCCACCTCCATTGTGAAAAACGATTGCGAGGCTTTTCCAAAATCGTCATTCACTCTAATGGCCGGGTTGAAGCTTTTACCAAAATTCATGGAACGGGCGAATTTGATATCGCGCTTCCCCACCCAAGCGGCAAACATACCTCTGCCTTTTCCATTTCTTAACTTAGGGCCATTTTCTCCATGTGCACTGACTTCTCCTTTTTCCAAATTCACGGGTACCGCACCAGAAAAACTATCACCGATATTTTTCGTCTTTGCCATGAACAAATTCTGTTTGCCCTTGTCATTATGGGCAGCATAGAGCATGTTCATAGACTCAGATGTCCTGACCAATAGTTGACCATCAGTGCCCTTGGCGATGGGTCTCGGCACTGGCTCCCAAACAACTTCAGAATTACTCTCCTCTGACTTAGCACTCTCACTCCTGTTATCTGGAGCAACACCCAGCCCAGATCCCACACAGGAAGTGAGAAATATAAAGATTACTAATATAAATTCGATCGACTTTTGACTTCGCATGATGCTTATCTCCGGTCTTTTCAGACGACGGTGTTAGTAAATTTTAGGAAAGCAAACGCCCCGGACCAGAGGTCATTATGATCCGGGCGTTAACCATTCCTAACGTGTCCGCTTAGGAGGAGACAGACACGATAATCAGGAAGTCCTTGACCAACCTCAAGGATCTTCCCGGGGTGCAGAGTATTGAGAAGTAGTTAGTCATCAATCATGCTTCTCAGTACCACTTTCGAGCCTCGGGGCAGAAAACAAACTATCCCGTGTTACAAATTTATAGAGATCACATGAACTTCCATTTCAAATCAAGAGAATAGGTTCTATTTGGATAAGTATGCGGACCTGTATTGGCCGACTCATCAGTTAAATTGTTAATGCCAAAAGACGCATTCATTTTTTGGTATCTATAGGTCGTTTTAAGATCCATGAAAAAATACTCATCCTGCCCACCATCGCCTTCAAGAATGTCATCATTCTGAATGCGACCAAAAGCCTTATCCTGCCAACGTCCTGCCACCATGGCATCCCAGTTAGTATTGATGTGATACAAAGACTGAAACTTGGCCCTAAACTCAGGAACACGAGGTATTTTATTTCCCTCAGCTGATGTATTTGAAGTGTGCTTCCTGATTTCCGCGTTGGTGTATGAAATATTAAAGTCAAAATCATGCTTGGAAACCAAAAAGTCTCTTCGCTTAACAACCAATTCAGCCCCAAATGTCCTTACCTTATCGATATTAATGAAAGTGGATGTGGTTACCGCGCCCGTTATATCCTGATCACTGAAAATGGTATCCGTGAGATCATCAAAAAACAGGTTCAGTTGCGTTGTGGCCTTTGGCCGATAATGTTCCACCATGATGGTGGCATGAGTTCCTACCTCAGGCTCCAGACCGGGACTGGCTATACTGTTATTTGCTAAGTCATCAATATTTTCAAACAATTCTTCCGGCAAAGGGAAGCGGGTAGCTCGAGCAACGGAAAACCTCAAGTCCAAATCACTATTGGGTTTGAATCCCAGAGAAACTTTGGGAGAAAAAGCTACGTCATCGCGTTCCAACTGCCCACCTATCTCACCTGCCGTTTCATGCTTGAAACCATTGAAAGAACGCCAAGCTTCAGCACGCCCACCAAACTGGAGGTCCCATTTAGGGGCAATCTTCCAACCTAAGTTGCCATGAATAGCATGTGTATCTGTCTGGCCACCACTGGAGTTGTTGAACGTACCCTCACTCCTTTCGGATAACTCCCAGTTAGGAAGACTCCTGTAGTTTGCTACCTTGAGCTTGGCGTGGTCATAGTGATACCCACCTTCAAAGGAAAGGTCATTGTGGGCAAGAAAAGCATCTTTATCGAATCTCAGTTCAAACAACTGCCAGCCTGTTTCCGAAAACTCCGTTAATTGACCACCATTGTCGAAAGCTGGTGAATCCGGATTTTGATCTGAGTCCCTCGAAACGTCCTGCAAAACCGTATAAGTACTCAGAACAGCATCGTAATTCCACCCTCCTCCAAACTCCCCGCTGACACCCATTCCGGCAAGCAGGTCCTGCTTGTCCTGCTTGGAAACATCAAAATCATTTTCTGCTACGGTAAAGTCCTTTCCATTAAAATTCAGAGTTCCGGTCCAGAGTTTATTGCCATTAGCATCCTTGATATAGTTATTCACATTCTCTTGATCCCTGTGGCGATCAAGCAAACCGATCATTCCTCTCAACTTGAACTGGGATGAAAAATCATAATTCATTTTCAACTTAAATAAATCGTTGATGCTACTTTCTTCACCATTATCAGCGTAAGCAATAGAATCTCGCACTCGTGAATCTATAAAGTTATTCACTCCCGTCACAGCGGTGCCGGCACCGGCGGCGACATTATTTTTTACCGTAGTGTCTGTGGGTTGAGTCTGAGTGTCCAAACGGTTGTAAAATACGTAATAAGAAAGTTTATCGATTTTATTACCGTGGGAAAAAAAGGTCTTATAGCCAGGCGCATTACCCTTGCTCTCAAAAACCTCCCAATCCTGAACCCAGGCTGTGGTTTGCAAAGTCCATTCTTCGCCTTCAGGTTGCCGTGATGTAATATCAATAACCCCTCCCATAGCGTTACCACTATGCTTGGGAGAGAAAGGGCCATAAGTAATATTGACAGCTTCTGTTTCATCAGCAGCTACAAAGTTCCACTGAGGAGCTCCGTTAAAACGCGTTCGCAACATGCTGTGAAGTGGAAAACCATCCACAAAAAGCATGTGGCGAGCAGTTTGAAAATTCCCATTTCCCCTCATAGAAATAACCCCATTGGGATCACCAAAGTATCGCCGTCTGATTTCTAGATTAGGAGCGTATCGAACTGTATCTTCTGCTGAAATAGTAGTTATCGCGTCTATTTCTGAACGGTCTACTTTGAATTTTGATGTTGGTATTGGCATGAAGTCATCAAAAGTATCTCTTATCTCAGCTCTTGGTGCCTCGATAACAAGTTCATCTAAACTTTTTGCCTCATTTTCATCAGCGGCATTGACCGTGCCAGCAGAAAGCATTAACACAACCAGAGACAACACTAATAACTTACGGTTAAAACAGCGCATAGAACATTCCTCCCTACAAAACACAGAATTTTAAAATCACTTAACATTCCATTTCATAGCCTGGACACCTCCGTTCTATCAAATAACGGATTACTGACGAAAAACGCAAGACGAGCCTGAAACGGAATTTACAATGAAATTATTTTGGGAACTAAAATGGATGTACTAAAGAACTCTAGGGGGAGGATCCAGCGAATCAATGAAACGATGATAGGAAAGCATTTCTGAAGGGACTAACATTTTACCTGGCGAATAATGATTCAGCGTAAGAAAGCTCGCTTCGCCAGAATCATTACTGAAAGATGTAGTATTAGGAATCGAAGGAGTTGTTTTGCCGCCACAATCAGTAGCAATGTTGGCAGTTTGGCTCCGCTCAGGTTTTGAGTGAGGACAAAAGCCTTGATGAGTGTGGGATCTTAGAAGACAGTGTAGAGATCGATCTTCTTTGTCTCCATCAAAAGGAGAAACTGTAGTGATCTGATGCTGATGGTGATCTCCATGCACATGGGACTTTGCCAGTACATTGCTGGCCCCCACAAGGGCCCACACCAAAACCACAATCAAAATGTTTTTCGTCAGAGACATACTAAAATCAAAGTTATTGCTATTTAAAAAAATCACTATATGAGCTATAGAGCTTAATTGTCAATATTTTATTCCCATTATCTCTGCCCAAAAATGAGACAATGACACCAAATTTACTCAAGTTACTTGACCCATTGCTTTTGGCTTTATTCAATAAAGAGGATCTTGTTTGGAAGTGTTTGTCAGGCCGGTCGCTTTGCATACGTACTCTCCCTCGCTCTCTCCTTCGGTCTAACGCTAATAACCCTACACTACGTTCCGGATTATTAGCTTAGTTAGCCATCACTCTCTCCCTCAGTCGGTACTGCTGCATGCTCCCTGGAGTAGGGTAGGTTACAGATCTTTACAGGATTTCCCGTGGTATTGGTGAGTGAATGTTTCCGTTCAAGCAGCAATATTATGTGGGGCTGAATGTGGGGCTATAAATAGCCAAAAATAAAACCCCCTGATAAATCAAGGGGTTATTATATAAATTGGCGGCAAATTAGGGCCGGGTGTGGGCTATTTGTTACGGCTCTACCTGTTTTTTTGAAGATTTGAGGCGATAAAAGTATTATGTCGGTACTTTTAATATTTGTAGGTAATTAATCACTCGAACTCGAATAAGCCATGAACGAACTCATTCGTAAAATCCAGAAGACTTTGACCTGCCCCATTAAGTTGTACCACTTCTTAAGTTAGTATTTCCACTTTTGGCTTAATCGTTACAGGAGCTGGAGGTTGATAATTCAGTGAACTGTGCGGTCTAATTTGGTTGTATTCAATCCTCCAGTTTTCAATCAACACTTTAGCTTCCAGTAAAGTTGTAAAGATTTCTCCATTCAGTAGTTCATCTCTA
>JABIXH010000143.1 GCA_018664975.1 Nitrospina sp.
CCATCAATCCGGGTAACAGCGGTGGCCCCTTGCTCAACATGAACGGAGATGTTATCGGTATCAACACAGCTATCTTTTCTGGCAGTGGAGGCAATGTAGGCATTGGTTTTGCTCTGCCCATAAATATGGCCAAAGACATACTTGAAGATTTGAAACTAAACGGAACGGTCACGCGTGGCTGGCTGGGTGTCATGATTCAGAAAATCACGCCAGAACTGCAAGAATCTTTCAAACTCAAAAGTGCAAAAGGTGCCTTGATCAATGATATCAGCCCCAATGGTCCTGCCGATCGAGGTGGGATGAAACGTGGAGATGTCATTACCCGGTTTGATGGGGTGGAAATTGCATCTATGGAAACGTTACCCAAGCAGGTTGCATCCATAAAACCGGGAAATTCTGTGAAGGTTGAAGTGATCCGTGAAGGAAAACCGATGACCTTGAATATCAAGATAGACCCAATGAAAGTAGAAAAACCCGCCTGATTCCCCAAGCCTGCAAAAAGCAGGCGACCTCTGGAAAGGGGACTGCACTGTCAAGGGCAGTTCCCTTTCTAATTTATTCTCCACTCAAATAAATACAAATAAACAATCCCCCTGAGATGGTGGGAAGTGAAGTCTTACTTTAAAAACTGGCTGTGTGGAAGTTGTGTGTCGCCCATAAGGTGAAGGTCTACTGATCTCGCCGCTTCCCGGCCTTCTGCAATGGCCCAGACTACGAGCGACTGCCCCCGGGTCATATCCCCGGCAACAAAAACTCCCTCCACGCTGGTCATTTTTTTATCGTCACAGGCAACATTTCCACGCGCGTCCAGATCCATCCCCAGTTCCTTGAGCATACCTTCGTGGATGGGATGAACAAAACCCATAGCCAGGAGAACCAGGTCGACATCCAACTCAAACTCTGAGCCAGGGACTTCGCGCATCTGGGGACGACCCGTTTGGGGATCGGGGTCCCCAAACTCAATCTTTATCCCGTGAATTTTAGTTACCTTGCCGTCTTGCCCTGTAAACTTTTTTGTCGACACACAATATTCCGTTATTTTGTCCTTACCCTCACGCGCATTGGCTTCTTCATGCGATGTGGATACCCGGAATATTTTTGGCCATTGCGGCCAGGGATTCCCATCATCTCTTGTTTGAGGGGGTTCGGGCAAAAGTTCAAACTGATAAACTTTTTTGGCACCCTGTCTGAGTGAGGTTCCAAGACAATCTGACCCTGTATCCCCTCCTCCGATGATCAATACATTTTTATCTTTGGCAGTTATAGATATTTCTTCCGGAATGGTATCTCCCTCATTGCGCTTGTTTTGTTGCGGGAGAAATTCCATGGCAAAATGGATGCCTGCAAGGTCCCGCCCCTCTACAGGGATATCGCGGGGTTTCTGGGATCCGCCGCATAGCACCACTGCGTCAAATTCATTTTTCAATTCGTTGGCTGATTTATCGACGCCAATGTTGACACCGGTTTTGAAAAGAACGCCAGACTCCTCCATCACCTTCAATCGGCGTTTGACAATTTCTTTATCCAGTTTGAAATGGGGGATGCCATACATCAGGAGTCCGCCGATACGATCATCTTTTTCGAAGACGGTAACAACATGACCCGCTGTATTGAGTTGATCTGCACAGGCCAGGCCTGCAGGACCCGAACCGACCACGGCTATATTTTTTCCCGTTCGGGATTCGGGTTTGCGGGGTTGGATAAACCCCATTTCAAATCCTTTTTCCGCTATCATTTCCTCGATTTCACATATTGTGACTGCAGGCTCAGTAATGCCCAACACACAGGCACCTTCGCACGGAGCAGGACAAACACGACCTGTAAATTCAGGGAAATTATTAGTCTTCTGTAAAAGTTCCACCGCCTCCTGATACCGGCCTCGATATACCATATCGTTCCAGTCCGGAATCAGGTTTCCCAGAGGGCAACCTGATTCACTCTGGCAAAACGGAACCCCACAATCCATACAGCGGGCTCCTTGTTCCTTATATTTCTCTTCCGGAAAAGGCGCGTAGCACTCTTTCTGATCCTTAAGCCGTTCGTCAACTGGTCGGCCTTGCGGTGTCTCCCGCCCGTATTCCATAAATCCTTTTATCGCGCCCATTTAATCTTTCCCTTTTTTTTGTGGGTTAAGCAACCAGCGCATCATTTTTGCGTTTCCGTTCTTCAAGAACTCTCCGGTAATCTCTCGGATAAATCTTGATGAATTTTGGCAGAGTTTCTTCCCACTCATCCAGTACCTTTTTAGCCACGGCACTCTGTGTGCTCTCAAAGTGTTCTTCAATTAAAGACTTCAAATTCTCAATATCTTCAGATTCTTCAACGGGAAGTAAATCAACAATACTTTGGTTGCAGTGAATGGGAAACATGTTATCCCGGTCGAGAACATAAGCCAGACCTCCGCTCATTCCGGCGGCAAAGTTCCTTCCGGTTTCACCGAGAACCACAACAGTTCCACCTGTCATGTATTCACAGCAATGATCCCCAACCCCTTCAACCACAGTCTGTGCACCACTGTTCCTTACGGCAAACCGCTCTCCCCCAATGCCTCTGAAAAAAGCTTTACCGGAAACAGCACCATAAAGCACCGTATTGCCAATCAATATATTCTCTTCGGGAACCAGAGTAGACTCCGGTGGAGGATATATAATAATCTTTCCTCCCGATAGACCTTTTCCGACATAATCATTGGCATCGCCCGCCAGATCAAACGTCACTCCTGGAGCCAGAAAAGCACCAAAACTCTGCCCTGCCGAACCTTTAAAATTGAAACGGATGGTATCAGAGGGAAGCCCTTCTTCACCAAATTTTTTCGAAATCCGGTAACTGAGCATCGCACCGGTTGCCCGATCGGTATTTATAATAGAAGAGTCTCCTTGCACTTTCTGCTGGCTCTTCAATGCCGGTTCACTCATCCTGATCAACCGATGGTCCAAAGCATTGTCCAGATCGCCGCTTAAATCCTGAGTGCAGACATTACGAATCTGGACTTTATCATCGACATCCGGTTTATAAAGAATTCGGCTCACGTCGACACCATGAGCTTTCCAGTGGTCCACAGCGTAAGCCGCTTCAAGAAGATTCACCTTGCCGATCAAATCATCAAATTTTCGTATGCCTAACTGCGCCATGATTTCACGAACTTCTTGCGCGATAAACTTGAAAAAGTTGACGACATAATCTGCTTTACCACTAAATTTTTTCCTTAACGATGGGTCTTGGGTGGCAATGCCAACTGAGCAAGTATTGAGATGGCATTTTCGCATCATGATGCAACCCATAGTTACCAGGGCCGTGGTAGAAAAACCAAATTCATCGGCTCCCAAAATTCCGCCTATCACTACATCACGACCGGTTTTAAGCTGGCCATCCACCTGCACTCGAATCCGACCCCGTAAATCATTAAGCACAAGAATCTGCTGAGTTTCAGAAAGTCCCAACTCCCAGGGAAGCCCTGCATGTTTAATGGAAGTTTGCGGAGAAGCTCCGGTTCCCCCATCATGCCCGGCAATCAACACTCCTTCTGCATGAGCTTTAGAAACACCCGCCGCAATGGTCCCTACCCCCGCTTCGGCAACCAGCTTGACACTGACCCTTGCATCCGGGTTGGCGTTGTGCAAATCAAAAATCAACTGCTGGAGATCTTCGATAGAGTAAATATCATGATGAGGAGGGGGAGAGATCAACCCCACTCCTGGTGTTGAATGTCGAATCTTGGCAATGTACTCACTGACTTTATGCCCCGGTAATTGTCCGCCCTCTCCGGGTTTGGCCCCTTGCGCAATTTTAATCTGCATTTCATCGGCATTGGCAAGATAGAAACTGTTTACTCCAAAACGGCCCGATGCCACCTGCTTGATTTTACTGCGGCGAGAATCTCCATTTTCGTCAGGCGTATAACGGACGCTATCTTCTCCCCCTTCACCCGTATTGCTTCTTCCTCCCAACCTGTTCATGGCAATTGCCAGAGTCTCATGGGCTTCACGGGATATAGAACCGATGGACATAGCGCCCGTACAAAAACGCCGGGTAATTTCCTCTACAGGTTCTACTTCATCGAGGGAAATTGGACTGGCCTTTTTAAACTTGAACAATCCGCGCAATGTGCATTGACGCGTACTCTCATTGTCCGCAAATTCCGAGAACTTCTTAAACATGGCATAATCATTAGAGCGGGTAGCATGTTGCAACAACCCAATAGCATTCGGGTTGAGCATGTGCTTCTCCTCACCACGACGCCAGTGATAATGCCCACCCAGGTCAAGAATAGAAAACACATCTTTAGAGAAACCTTTTTTATGACGTGCCAATGCCTCTTTAGCCAAAACTTCCAGTTTGGCACCACTAACGCGTGAAGGCGTCCCCGTAAAATATTTTTCAACTACATTCTCACTCAAACCTACAGTTTCAAAAATCTGTGCCCCACGATAACTCTGGATCGTGGAGATCCCCATTTTCGCGGTAATTTTAAAAAGTCCTTTTCGTGTTGCCTTAATAAAATTAGAAACTGCGGTTTCTGCATCGAGTTTTTTGATGAACACACCTTCTTCAGCAATTTGCGCAACTGTTTCATAAGCCAGATAAGGGTAAATTGCCCCGGCTCCGTAACCAATCAATAGGGCGAAATGCATCATTTCACGAGCCTCACCGGTTTCAACCACGAGTCCTACTCGTGTACGTGTCCGCTCTCGCAGAAGATGATGGTGAACCCCCGCCGTGGCGAGCAGGCTGGGTATAGGGGCCTGGTCCGAGTCCATCCCCTTGTCAGAAAGAACCAAAATCGTGGCCCCCTCTTCTATTGCTCTGGAAGCATTTTCGCATAACTTATCCATTGCTTTTTTCAACCCAGCTTCTCCCTCTGAAGCAGAAAAAAGAATAGGCAGTACTGCTGTTATTAAACTCTCCTGATTGAGGCCATAAATTTTTTCCATTTCATTGCCGGTAAGAATGGGGTGCTCCACTTTCAGTTTGCGGCAATGCTCGGGAGACTCGTCCAGAAGATTCCTTTCCTTACCTAGAGTCATCTCCATGGACATGACCAATTCTTCGCGGATTGAGTCGATAGCAGGATTGGTCACCTGCGCAAAAAGTTGTTTGAAATAATTAAACAGGAGTTGAGGCTTTTGCGATAGCACTGCCAAGGGTGTATCATTACCCATTGACCCAGTGGCTTCCATGGCATTCGCAATCATAGGTCCGATCACAAACTTTAAATCTTCAGCGGTGTAACCAAAAGCTACCTGCCTCTTTAAAAGAGATTTAAAATCGGGATTAAACTGAAATCCTGTTTCCGGCAGGTCTTTGAGATTAACCTGGTTCTCCTTGACCCAGTTTGTATATGGCTTTTGAGTAGAAACTTTTGCCTTAATTTCCTCATCAGAAATAATGCGCCCTTCATTAATGTCTACCAGAAACATTTTCCCCGGTTGCAAACGTCCTTTGTATTCAATATTCGCTTCATCCACCGGCACCACCCCTACTTCTGAGGCCATGATTACCAACCCATCTTTAGTCACGTAATAACGTGACGGGCGCAAACCATTTCGGTCGAGCACCGCACCGCAAGTCTCTCCATCCGTGAAAGCAATGGATGCGGGACCGTCCCAGGGCTCCATCATCGAAGCGTGGAACTCATAGAATCCGCGCTTGTCATCATCCATCGTTTCGTGCCCACTCCACGGTTCCGGGATCATCATCATCATGGCATGGGGTAAAGACCGGCCGGTTAGGAACAACATTTCCAGGGCCTGGTCAAAATCTGCCGAGTCACTTCCCCCGGGAGCAATAACCGGAAGGATCATATCTATGTCTTTAAATAAAGGGGATTCAAACATCGACTCACGGGCATCCATCCAGTTTTTGTTGCCTCGAACCGTATTGATTTCGCCATTGTGCGCAATATAACGAAAAGGTTGAGCCCGGCCCCAGGATGGGAAAGTATTGGTGCTATAACGAGAATGTGCCAGGGCCAACGCCGAAACCATGTCCGGGTCCAGAAGGTCCAGATAATAGGTCTCCAATTGAGGAGCCATCAATTGTCCCTTATAAATAAGGGTCTTGCTGGATAGACTGCAAGCATAAAAATTTTCATTGTTGTCATTGAGTCCGGCTCGACGTATCCCCCAAGCCGTACGCTTGCGAACACAATAAAGCCTGCGTTCAAACGCTAATTGATCTTTGACATCTGGCCCGGCCCCGACAAAAACCTGTTTGATAACCGGTTCCACCGAGCGGGCGGTCACCCCTATGGTTGAATTGTCTACGGGAACATCCCGCCAACCCAAAAGCTCCAGACCTTCACTTACCACCGCACGTTCTAAAATTTGCTGACCTTGTCTCGTATCATAACCTGTGGGAAGAAAGATATTCCCTACGGCATAACGCCCGGCCTCCGGCAACTTGATCCCCGCTTCTTCGCAATGTTTCTGGAAAAAAAGATGCGGAATCTGGATAAGAATTCCGGCGCCATCACCGGTTGCGGAATCTGAACCGCAGGCCCCTCGATGCTCAAGTTTTTTGAGGATTTCTAATCCCTGAGTAATGATTTCATGGGACTTTTCACCCTTCATATTCATGACAAACCCCACCCCGCAACTATCTTTTTCGAAGGCGGGATCATAAAGTCCCTGTTTTTTTGGAAAAGCGTGCATAATATCCTTAACTTATTGAATTTAAAAAACTTCCTTAAGACCCAAACAACGAAAATTCAAAGGTTTTCGATTTGGAAACCTTTATAAAGAGCAAAAGCCATGCCTACTAACTGCCCTTGATTTTAATGGGTTTCAACTCACTAATAGCATTATAGAGTAACTTATATACACAAAAATAGATATCTTCTCAACAATTCGCGTATATTTTTTCTAAATGTGTAGCGTGAACACGGTCCTCGCTTAATACGATAAGAGGTATAGGGTATCTTGAAGCTTATTATAATAAAAGTGCTCGTAAAAGTGGGGGATTTCCTGCCTTCCTCTTTAAAAATTTTCCCGCAGGCTTTAGAGGGTTCTGAAGTTAAAGGTTTAATTAACTGTTTTTATTTCTCCAATTAACGCTATAATGGTCATCTTATATTTCTTTCCGGTTCAGAAAATATCACTTTTGAGGCATACAAAGGCAATCTTAACCGGATTGAATGTGTTTTGGACTCCATGGAATTGAGAGCGCGAGCATCATTTTTCTCAACGGAAGGAGTTTTTAATGCAAGAGCAGTGGGAATTTTTATTATCTCCTAAGCCAGGATTGCTATGATCGTCGAAGAAATAATGACCCGCAAGGTAGTCACCATTAAATCCAGTGATACTCTTTATAAAGCACAGGGTTTGATGGTTAAGAACTCCATCCGCCATTTACCGGTCACCCAACAAAAAGAGTTGGAAGGTATAATCACGGAAAGCGATATCCGCGGAGCTTTCGTTCAAAATGACAAAAATTCTTCAAGAATAACGGTCCTGGACCCAAAAAAAATGAAAGTCGCGGACTTTATGACCCGCAACCCACAAACCGTTGATCCAGAAACCAACATAGAAGATGCGGCTCTTTTAGTTTATAAAAACAAAATTGGCTCGCTTCCCGTCATCAAAGATAATGAGTTAGTGGGCATCATCTCCATTCTGGATATGTTGGGATTGTTCATAGATTTAATGGGCATCATTCATTCGAGTTCCAGAGTGGATGTCATAATGGGAAAAGATCCCAAAAACTTTGAAGCCGTGTCCAAGATCATCCATGACCACGGACTGAACATCATCAGTGTTGGCATGTCTCCTTACGCAAAAGACACAAAGAAACAAGTCTATTTTTTTCGACTGGACCTGTGCGAGACAGCCTCTCTGGTCAAAAAGCTAGAAAAGTCCGGATTCAAGGTGCTAAACGCCATCGACTGATAACCGGTTTTTTTAGTTCCTCCTCTTCCTGATCCCGAAAATTTTTATCCTATATTTTTACGGTTGAGCAATTGGGAAAGCCGGCGGACCCCTGTAATATTTCTATTTTCTATGGTGAAACTCCATTTGGAAATTTTTTAATAAACTTTATAATGATAATGAAACACCCCTAGATTCTGAAAGGAGATTTTTTAGTCATGCAACCCGAAAAACTCATCATCTTTGACACCACATTAAGAGACGGGGAACAATGCCCCGGTGCCAGCTTGAACATCAAGGAAAAACTTGAGATCGCGCGGCAACTAGCTCTACTGAAAGTGGATGTGATCGAAGCGGGTTTTCCAGTTGCTTCTCCGGGAGATTTCGAATCGGTCAAACAAATTGCCGAAGAAATTCGTGGCTCAAAAATCGCCGGACTTTCACGGGCATTGGAAAAAGACATTGAGGCAACGGCCCGTGCTTTGGAAAAGGCCGAGTCGCCGCGTATCCATATTTTTCTGTCTACTTCAAAAGTACATCGCGATCATATGGTTGAAAAGGCCAAAGAAGAAATCATTGAAATGGGAGTGAAATCCATTCAGTTTGCACGTAAGTATTGCGATGATGTGGAGTTTTCTCCCATGGATGCAACGCGCACCGAGAAAGACTTTCTCGCCGATGTAACCCGCGAGGTCATTAGTGCCGGGGCTACAACAGTCAATATCCCCGATACTGTGGGCTACACGGTGCCGGAAGAGTTTGCCAAGCTCATCCAATATTTAAAGACTAATGTTTCCAATATTAACCAGGCTGTTATCAGCGTACATTGTCATAACGATCTTGGTCTCGCGGTTTCCAATTCTCTTTCTGCGGTGCAGGCCGGCGCAAGGCAGGTGGAATGCACCATCAACGGTATCGGTGAACGAGCTGGAAACGCCGCCATGGAAGAAGTGGTGATGGCTGTTAGAACTCGCAAAGATTTTTTCAGCAACGTTTATACAGGGATCGAGACCAAACATATTCAGACCTGTAGCAAGCTGGTCAGTAGCCTGACGGGTTTCTTTGTGCAACGCAACAAAGCCATTGTAGGTAAGAATGCATTCGCGCACGAGTCCGGCATTCATCAGCATGGCTTTCTCAAACGTAAAGACACCTTTGAGATCATGGACCCCAAAGATGTTGGTGGGGAGGAGTCGGAACTGGTGATGGGGAAACATTCAGGACGTAATGCACTCCTGCATAAGGTGCGGGAGTTGGGGTACGACCTAAAAAAGGAAGAACTGGACCAGGTTTTCGCGGAGTTCAAAATTCTCGCGGACGAAAAAAAGGAAATCTTTGAAGACGATTTTCACACACTCATCCAGAAGCAGAAGTTTTCGGAAGAACAACAGAACACCTACAAACTGGGATCTTTGCAATGCGGATTCGAAACGGGAAAGACTCCCCACGCAACAGTTGTTCTTGTCAGCCGTGATGGGAAAGAGCATACATCCAGTGCTAACGGTGATGGACCTGTAGATGCAATTTATAATGCGATCGACAAAGTTACAGGTCTTCGTTGCAAGCTGTTGGACTATCAGGTAATGGCTAAAACCAAGGGGCAGGATGCCCAGGGGGAAGTAACCGTTCGCGTTCAGCACGAAAAAAGGGAAGTATTAGGAAAAGGGGCTGGAGTCAACACGATTGAAGCCAGCGGACTTGCCTATTTGAACGCAATCAACAAACTTCTTTTAAAATCAAAATCCGGGCCAGTAGAAGGCAGTGACCTGCCAGGACCATAACAAAAAAGACTGACCTTGTTACTATCCCCTTCCCGATTTTTTGGGAAGGGGATTTTTAATTAATTATTTATTTCCGAGGATATTATTTCCAAAAAAGATACAATATTTAATCAGGATTCTGCCAGTGGTTCATTCGAATTTAATGAATCAGTAGCCAATGTTTTTGAAGACATGCTGGAGCGAAGCGTCCCGATGTATCAGGAGTGCCAGTCGTTAGCGGTGCATTGGTGCGCACAATTTGCCCAGGCACATACCGCTGTCTACGATTTGGGCTGTTCTACCGGCACCCTGTTGCTCAAACTGGCCCAATCTATCGACAATAACAAAGAAGTTGCCTTGTTTGGGGTCGATAACTCGCAAGCCATGCTGGAAAAATCCAAAATAACGCTTCGTAACTCACCGATACCTTGTGAATTTATTGAAGCCGATTTAAATCAAGGATTATCCATTCACAATGCATCAGTAGTTGTGATGAATTACACTTTGCAATTTGTGCTACCGGAATGCAGGCTTCGGCTATTAAAGAATATCTTTGAAGGACTATTGCCCGGAGGCTCTCTCGTTATCATCGAAAAGATTAAAAGCGGGATTCCAGAACTGGATCATACCTTCATTGAGTTCCATCATCAGTTTAAACGAGATCGGGGCTATTCCAATTTAGAAATATCCAGAAAACGTGAGGCTCTGGAAAATGTGCTAATTCCCTGGACGGTGGAGGAAAATCAGGATCTGATAAAAAAAGCCGGTTTCTCAACAGTGGATCTATTCTTTAAATGGAACAACTTTGCCGGATTTA
>JABIXH010000227.1 GCA_018664975.1 Nitrospina sp.
CTGGTGAGCTGTTTTTAATTCATTGATTAATGCATTATTGCTCACCGCAACGGCCGCCTGGGATGCAAGTGATTCCACCAGGCTTTCAAAATCAGGAGAAAACGGAATCACTTTTTTCGGGTCATTTACATCTCTGGCATTCAAGAGTTGCAGAACACCGATAACTTTATCCTCATGGTTTGTTAATGGAACCACAAGCATGGATTTGGTTCGATAACCCGTCTTGGCATCGAATTTTTTAGGGCCGGTAAAATCAAAGGGTTTATAGTTATAAACATCCGGGATATTTACAGAAATATTTTTAATGGCCACATAAGCAGAAACATTAGATTCTTTGATTTCTACTGGCGGAAATGTGATGTCAGCACCTGTAACCCCACCCATATTGATACCTAAGGATTCATTTTGGACAATTTTAAAATGCAATAATTTATCCTTAAGGATATACAGGGTTCCTCCGTCCGCAAGGGTTAGGTTTCTGGATTCATTTACTATTGTTTCCAATAAGGCATTTAAATTCCTTTCCCCGGATAATGCACGACCAATATTAGAAAGCCTCTGGATGTGACCCATTAAGTTGAAAGATCTTTTAGAATCCATTCCACCCTTTTGAATGAACTCTGCCAACTCACTTCCAAGGCGATTTTTAGGTTTTGTTAATCCATTTACCAAACTCGGATCGATGATCCAACCTTCAGCTTGAATATTTGGATGCTGGATATCAGGCATTCCATAATTAGGTTTTCCTTCACTATAACCCCACGCCACTTGTGTGGAAATAAGGATGGCATTTAAAATAGCACCATTGGATTCCTCAACGCATTTGAGCTTTAGGTTATCATCTAAAAATATTTTAAACTTAAAGTCCTGCTCAAATTCAGGAGTTTCTAATCCCTTAATAACATCTTTATGAAGGTTTTCGAAATCGACATTCTTTACCTTTGCTCCCAAATTATGTACAGCAAAGCGTTGAGCCACAAGGTCAGGGAAGGTTTCCAGTACCACCCGCTTATCATTTTTAGGGTTACAGGGTAAAATATATACGCCAGCCTTTAGAAGGCAATGAATTCCCTCAAAAAATTTCTGGGGCAAATGATGCTGACTTGATTTTAATGGGCTCTCTGCACCGGCCATTGTATCAGTCAGACGTAAAGGTTCTTTCGTTCCTTTAGGTAACTTAGATTTGAATTGTTTTACCTTGTTTTCAAACCCCTCCAACTTCCAACGATTAATATCTTTTGCATAACTACTCCACTTGTCAGGCAGGTTCATCCTTTTTACAAAAAGATTTGGTTGACCCAGCGGAAAGTTCACACCGGCAAACCAAGGACCCTTTTGTTTTAAAAATTCATTAAATTCCTTTAATGAACTTAAGGGCACCACTTTTGTTACAGACAATCCCTGACTCACTTTAAAGTCACAAATCGCAATAGTGATTGGCTTTTTGGGACTAGGGGAATGATTAAAATTTATACCAAATATTTTCATAAGTTATCTGCACTCAAATTCAACCGACCTGCCAGGTGTTCTAATAGTTTTCCGGGTGCATGTCCCACTCCTTGAACAATATCCAAGTGGGGAATATGCCTCTTAAGCAAGTCTCCATCAATGAAAATATCATTTTCTCCCAAGATGGACAAAAATATTTTCGTATCTTCTCCTTTAGCTCGGCATGATCTCAGAAATTCAAGTCCCCTCAGCAAGGTTTCCCTGTCTGGCATCTGCTCTATTAATGTTTCTGGAAACGGGAGATTTGAGTAAGAAAAAAAATCTCTTAAGGCGCCTTGTCGATCTTTATTCTGCTTTAAAATTCTGGAAAGATACTTTAATTGTGTTTCAGAAGTTGTGCCTCCCAATCCGTCTTTCTTCAAAAAGGATAAAATAGGGGCTAATAAGGCTTTTCTAGCGGTGTCAGGTAATAAATATCTGTACTTCAATAGCCAAAGGCTTCCCAGTGAATACCCTATATATAAATCTGCAGGATTTCGCCTTAGCAATATTTCTGCTTCCTCAGGATTTTCCGGTGTCTGTGGATAAACAACTTTAATAAGGGAACCAGGGAATGCGGCGGCCACTTCTCCAGCAAACCACTTACATGGTAACGCCCACCCAGAAATTGCCGTTATCGTTAAGATTTTATCCATGGAGCCAATAGTTCACCCAGCATCTCAAGGGTTTGTAGTTTTATTCCTGTATGCAAAGAAATCCTCAGTCGAGATGTTTGAGGTTGCACTGTAGGAGGTCGAATGGCCCCCACCATAATTCCATGCTGTAAAAGATTATTTCTAAGCTCAATGGTCTTTACGGGATCTCCAATTATTAACGGGATGATAGGGGAGGGGTATAAAATTTCCTCCCATCCATTTATTTTAAGGATTTTTCTGAAACTTCTGGAAATTTCCTGCAAATATCTGCGCTCTTCCTGTGCGGCTTGTAAAATTTTAAGCGCAGTTTCAGCCGAACCCACTTGAGCCGGAGATAAAAAGGTAGAATATATAAACTCTCCTGCCCGGTTGACAAGAAAATCAATAATGGTCGATGAGTCAGTAAGGACATAGGCTCCCATACTGGCTAATGATTTTCCCAACGTGCCGATAAGGATATCAACCTGATTCTGGACCTGCATGGCTTCTGCGAGGCCACCCCCCGTCTCACCAAACACACCTGTTCCATGAGCCTCATCCAAAATCAGTATGAAGGGGTAGTCTTGCTTCAGGGCGACAAGTTTTTTCAAATCTGGATAATCCCCATCCATACTGAAAATACTTTCTGTAACCACAAAAACTGTTTCGTATTCTTTATGGTGAGTTTCCAGCAATTCTCGTAAATGCTCTAAGTCTAAATGATGGTAACGTTTGAACCGGGCTGTGCCTTGAAGAAGAGCCTGGGCAATTGAATGATGGATCAGTTTATCAGCGAGTACGATGTCATTTTTACCAGGCAAATGCTTTAAAACAGCCTGATTAGCCATAAATCCTGAATTGAAAAGCATCCCATGGGTTTTATGTTTCCAATTAAGAAGTTGATCCAGCAAACTTTGATGACAAGGGAGAAATCCCGAAAGTAGGGGAGAAGCACCACTTCCCGTCCCATATTTCTCACAAGCAATTTTAGCCCCCTCAATAACTCGAGCATCGCGCCGCAACTGAAAATAATCATTGGCGCAAAGATTGATTTTGCATTCAGGGTAACCTTGAACCTCACGAAAATGATTATTTTCACGGATGATGTTTAGTTCATTTTCAAGACGCTTAAAAAATTGTTCACTCAATGAGTTATATACCTTACTGAACAGTGATTATTGGCAAAATTATGATATAAATTGTTAAGCAAGTAAAACACTCATTTAAAAATGCGGATTGTAGATGGATTCGTCATACTTGTGGAGATGTTCAGTTATTATGGTAGAAGTTTGTGATTCAGGTAAAATTTGGTGCAAAGGTTCTACTCAGCCTATCCATGCGGTGCGTGTAGATATTAAAATTTTTGCTACCGGCAAAGAGGAAAACCAAATTATAAAATGCTGGGTGAATGGAGATGTGCTATGCGTTGACCTGCATGAATCAGGAATCAGAACTGCAAGAAAGTTTCCTCTTGATCTTGAACCCACTCTTTCAGGAACTTTATTTAACGGCTTTACCCACACTAAACACGCCGATGTTTCTATCGTCAGTTCAAACCAAAATGGTGTCGAAGAAAAAATAGTTTCAGGTGAGACTTATAGGGTGGGACAATATGACAGTATGGAATCAGGAGAATTCTGGGATAAAGTCTGGGACCTCTAGATTTAGGTGCGCGATGTTCGTCATCATATCCCGGTAACCATTATTTTTATGGGTTACTCCCTATAGAACGTATAGATTTGGCATCACGCACTAACCTGGCTGACTGATGTTCACGGGTGTTACGGTCAACCCATTCCACTTCACCATTTCTCAGATTAATCCGGCTGACTTCCTGCTTGTCATTCGTTTCACTGGTCCACATGAAATGGGCACATTTGGAAACAAATAATGTGTCAATATGAACAAGTTCTTCTTCCCAGTCCTTTTGATTTAAATCTGATTCAAAGATGCTTTCTGCTTCTTCCCGAGTTGGAAGGCGCCAGTCACAAAACCCACCTGCGTAGACCTGATTCATCGTCCGGACATACCCTTGAGATTCATCAAAAGTTCTCCATTGGCCCAAATCTCCCCAGGAGTCTTTGGGAAGCCAATCTTTTTTATATTTAGTATCAGAAATGACCCCGGAAGGGTTATCATGAAAACGGTTATGTTCAGTCATAGAAATATCCAAAAAGTTTAGTTTGAAAACCTAACATGTTTATCGGCACTCTTCAATTCCTTTTAAAAATTCTTCCTGCAAAAATCGAGTTAAAATTCCAGGCTTTTTGTTTCCAATATAGGTGTCCTCCACACGGATCACAGGAACAATATCAATACCAGAATTGGTTATAAACACCTCATCGGCAGTCAGAACATCTTCTGGCAGTAAAACTCTTTCCTCTACAGGAACCTTATGCTCCCTTGCGATTTCAATGACAGCCCCACGAGTGATTCCTTTTAACACACAATCATTAATTGCAGGAGTGATAAGAACCCCGTTTATTACAATAAAGATATTGCTGGTTGCCCCCTCTGTCACACCCCGAACAGGGTCAATAATAACTCCTTCCATAGTACCTTTGCGTATAGATATTTCACGGATCAGAATATTTGATAGGAAATTACATGTTTTCAAACCTCGATCTACACCGGGTAAAGCAGAAGCCTTCATGGAGAGTAAAGTGATCTGAGTTCCTTTATTATATATATGTTTTGGCAAAGGACTATGAGGCCTGGTATGAACCACCAAAGTGGGTGGAGCCTCGGGATCAATCTGAAAATTTAACGCACTACCCCGGGTAACGGTTACTCGAAGAATCGCATTTTTAGATTTATTGCGGACAAGTGTTTCCTGAATAACCAATTTAACTTCTTCCCGAGTCATGGGTAAATCAAGAAAAATTAAGGGTAACGACTGGAATAACCGATCGATATGTTGATCAAGCTTGAAGACTTTTCCGTTACAGACGCGCATGGTTTCAAACAGTCCATCACCATAGCAGAACCCCCTATCCAGGATGGAAACTTTTGCATTCCCAAGAGTAGTGTACAGTCCATTTAAATATACAATGGGATCCTGCATAGCCATCCTCAATCTAAGATGATAAAGCTTGAATCATTGCCGCGGCTTTGTCCAAAGTTTCCTGATACTCTTTGTGCGGATCAGAATCAGCCACAATGCCTGCCCCCACATGGAAGCAGGCTACCTTATTGCAGATCACTATAGATCGAATTATTATATTCAAATCCATATAGGGTCCAAAACCAATATATCCAAATGAGCCGGAATAGGGACCTCTCAAATCCGGCTCCAGTTCTGAAATAATTTCCATACAACGAATTTTGGGACAACCCGTGATCGTTCCACCAGGAAACACTGATTTCAAAATATCATAAACCCCCGCTCCAGGCTTTAGCCTTCCTGCTATATTTGAAACAATATGACTCACATGCGAGTATTTTTCCAAAAACATGAAGTCGGTAACGTTAACGGACCCCGCCTGGCAAATGCGTCCTAAATCATTACGCTCCAAATCGACCAGCATTAAATGTTCGGCACACTCTTTTGGATTTTCTAATAATTCAGTTAAAAGTGCCTCATCCTCTTCAAGTTCTTTGCCACGGGGTCGGGTGCCAGCAATGGGCCGTGTCTCAATAGAATTCCCGTGAACTTTCACCAAGCGTTCAGGAGAGGAACTCACCAGTGAAAAGTTTTTAAAATTCAAATACCCTGAAAAGGGAGAAGGATTGACATTTTTAAGACTTTCATAGAGATCAAACGGATTTCCTTCAAAACGGGTTTCAAATTTTTGCGCTAGATTGGCCTGGTAAATATCACCTTCTCGAATATAATCTTTGGCTTTTTCCACCCGCTCAGTGTAATCCGTCTGATTTAGATTAGACCTCAGTCTATTCGAGCCTAACGTGTTAAAAGGAGAACAGGGGGTTTCGAAGCCCGCCCCATCTCCGATTTCCTCTAAAATTCGAGATAGATCTTTCCAGGTCCTTTTAATATCTTCGCAAAGATCTTCATAACCCATATCTGGTTCATTCGTTTTTTGGGAAATAATATATTTCAATTCATGGGTGAAATGATCATAAAAATAGAGCCGTTCAATTTGCATGAATGAAAGGTCGGGGAAATTGTTGTCAGTGGATTCCCTGACCGGTAAAGATTCAAACCATGTACCTGCTTCGTATCCAATAAATCCCACCCAACCCCCCCAAAAATGCGGTAGATAATCAACCGGACGCACGCCTTTTTCAAAATTTAACAGTTGAAGAGCAGATTCGGGATTATCCCATTCTGTTACCAGTTGGCCTTCTTGATACAGAGTTGCATGTTGTCCTTTAATCTCTAGAATTTTGGAACTGGCGCATCCCATTAAGGAATAACGCGCGGTCTCCTCAGGACCTTTCCCGCTTTCAAACAGAAATGTATTTTCAGTATCTAGAAAAAGTTGCTGAAATAATTGTGACAGGTTCAGGTTGGGGATTTTTTCCTGCCCGCAGACAGGAACGCGTGAGGAGGAAGCCGCCAATCGGTTAAATGTATTTCTATCAGGAAGAATATCCATAACTGGTCGGCCGCAAGTCTAATAGTTATTCATAACGTAGTGCTTCAATTGGATTCAAATTTGCGGCCTTGTTCGCGGGGTAGAATCCGAAAAAAATTCCTATTGCTACGGAAAAACCAAAGGACAGGATGATTGATTGAGAAGATACTATCGTTTCCCACCCTCCAATATTTGACACAAAACGTGAGATCCCAATTCCAAGCAGTATACCTATGCCACCACCAAGAAAACTGATTAAAACGGATTCTATCAGGAATTGCTCCAGAATCTCCCTTTTCTTCGCCCCTAAGGCCTTACGGATACCAATTTCACGTGTGCGTTCCGTAACAGAAACCAACATAATATTCATGATACCAATACCACCAACCATTAGAGAAATAGCCGCAATACCTCCTAGCAGGTAGGTAAAAGTTTTGGCTGACTCACCCCAGCTACGCAAAAACTGGGCAGAATTCTGCACATAAAAGTCGTCTTCTTTGCCTTCAAGAATATTATGTTTTTGCCTCAGGAGCCGGGTGATTTCTTCAATAACTATTTCCAGATCCTCAATTTTTCCTGCCTGTACATCAATAGATTGAACGTGATTCATTCCAAAAACTCTTTTCTGTGCAGTTGTGACCGGGATAAATATTTGATCATCAGGGTCAAACCAGCTTAAGGCGCCTTTCGGAACTGTAGTCCCGATGACTAAAAAATTTTTTCCATTTACTTTAATGGTTTTACCTAAAGGGTTGATGTCCCCAAATAAATTCTTTAATGCCGTGGAACCCAATATACAAATTCTTTTTGCAGATTTTATCTCCTCGCTATTGAAATAGCGTCCAAGATCCATCTCAAAATTGGCTAAGCGTGCGTAACTGGCTCCCGTTCCTCGAACTGTGGTGTTGGTGTTTTTGTTTTCAAATTTAATTTGGGCAGACCTGTAAACTTGGGCCGCGACACCTGTGATAAGAGGTATATTTACTTTTATATATTCGGCATCATCAAGGGTGAGGGTGTCGACCTTTCCGGTTGTTACATGTCGCGATTTTTGTTGACCTGGTTTGACAGTGATAATATTTGTGCCAAACTTGGAAATCGTGTCCTGAGTTTGACTTCTGGCACCTTCGCCAATGGAAATCATCGAAATCACCGAAGCCACGCCGATAATAATTCCCAATGCTGTCAAAAAAGTTCTGAGCTTATGGGTTACAAGACTACGAAGAGCCATTTTAAATAAAACCCATATCAGCATGGCTCTACTCCATTCAATTCGTCTGTCACGATTTTTCCATCTCTCATCTGGATGATCCTTTTTGCCTGTTGCGCAACTTCCTGCTCATGGGTAACCAGAATCAGGGTAACGGCTTCACGATTCAATTCATTGAATAAGCTCATAATTTCCCGACCTGTTGTAGAATCCAGATTTCCTGTAGGTTCATCCGCAAGAATTATAGCAGGGCTATTCACCAAGGCTCTTGCAATAGCAACCCGTTGACGCTCCCCCCCTGACAATTCAGTAGGCTTATGTTTGGCCCGATGGGCCAGTCCGACCCTTTCAAGGGCCTTTAACGCTATTTCCGTTGCATTGGGAACTCGACCATAAAGAAGGGGCAACTCAGTATTTTCCAGAGCAGAGGCACGAGGTAAAAGATTGAAACTCTGAAAAACAAAACCTATCCGGCGGTTTCGAACTTCCGCCAATTGGTTGGGTTTCAAGTCCTGAATATTCAGATTTTCCAGGCGATAAATTCCGGAAGAGGGCAGATCCAGGCACCCCAAAAGATTCATGAGAGTAGATTTTCCACTCCCCGAGGGTCCCATGATGGCAACAAATTCTCCTTTTTTAATTGTAAAGTCTACCCCGGCCAGAGCAGATACCTTCTGTCCGCCCATTTCATATAATTTGGAAAGCCTTTCGACCTCAATCAATGCAACCTCACTTCGAGCGTATCATCCAAAGTATTTTTCTGAGAGAAGAGCCTTTACCTTTATTTTCCTGAGCTTCTTTGAGAATTTTTTCCCAGTCCCCCAGTATGACTTCTTCATCCAAATTCAACCCGCTTATTATCTGAACATCAATGGGATTCTTGATCCCGGTTTGAACTCGAACTTTTTCGGGCAGGTCATTTTTTAACACCATTACGAATTGCCCTTCGTCATCCCTGCGAATTCCTGCCCGGTTAACATATATAGCATCTCTAATCTGGTGGGTAACAATATCTATATTTGCCGACATCATGGGTTTGAGTAATGATTTCCCTTTTCCCTTAACTTCAATTTTTGCTTTAAAAATAGTAATGCTGTTATCTACCACCCCCTGCGGAGCAATACGGGTAACTTTACCTTTAAAAATTTTGTCGGTATAAGCATCGGCTGTAATCTGGACGGCATGTCCTATTTTAACAGACCCAATATCTGTTTCATCAATATCTGCGATGATGAATATTCTAGACATATCTGCAATTGTAGCGATGGCAGTGCCACCGCTCACATTAGAAATACCTGAGGCGATGATCTGTCCTTCCTCTACAAATTTCTCGATGATGACTCCTTTGATGGGAGCAAATATTTCGGTTTCTTCCAACCTTTCTTCCGCTTCATCTACAGCGATGCCAGATCTTTTGACTTCAGACTGGACAAGCTCGACCTCATTTTCCTTCATCGTAATGTCGTGAATGGAGTCGACAGCTTTTTGAAGCTGGGTTTGGGCCTGAACCAGCTTTTCCTGATTTACGATAAAAAGAGTTTTCGCCGTTTCCAGTGACTCTTGAGAGACAAACTTTTTATCAAATAATTCACTTTGACGTTTCAGCTTATCCTCCGAATCTTTTAAATTGGCAAGAGCCGTTTCAATTTCTGATTGAGAGGATTTTGTATCGTTATCATATTTGGTTTTTTGCAATAGGAGAGCGGTGTTTGCTTTTTTAAGCTTGGCAGAAGAACTGGACAATTCAGCTCGGGCTTTGGCAACATTTCGTTTTTCATCGGATTCATCCAATTGCAAGAGAAGAGTTCCCTTTTTTACCTGATCTCCTTCTTCAAACGGAAATGCTAAAACTTCACCACTGGCTTTAGACTTTACCTCTACCTTGAAATTGGGTTCAACAATCCCGGTTGCAGAAATTTTTACAGACAATTCACCGCGCAGGACTTTGGAGGTCTTAAAAGCTGGTTTTGTGGTGTCAATGGAACCGTTGGAACTATAAGGAAAGAAATAGAGGTAAGTCAGGAGAAGAGCCACCCCGACAAAAAGCAGGGTTTTTTTCATGATCCATTTTCAGATTGCAGTTTTATATCATGCGCCTCCAGAGTCCGAGCCATTACCTGGTTCAACCTGCTAAGGGACTTGTTGTAATCGGTGACCGCTTTAATTTCATTGCTCTGTTCTTCTGCAAGGTCTTCCTGAAATTCCAGCACATTAAAACTGGTGGACAACCCAACCTTGAATTTTTTCTCCTCCGCATGAAGTTTTTCTTCTGCAAATTTACGGGCTACTCGAGTGGCTTGAACCCTTTTGATATCCGTTTCGATTTGGCGGTGGGCTTCACGGACTTCTACCACAATATTTTTTTCAGACTCTTTTATGTCTAACAGCAACTGAGCCACCTCCAGCCTTTTTGCGGCTAAACGGCTCTTGGCCGCTCGGTTTCCCAGGGGATAACTCAAGTTAATCCCAAACTCCCATAAACGAAATTTAGTTGAAAAGGTTTCTGATAAAGCCGTGTCGTAACTACCATTTGTTGTTGCAGATTCTCCACTTAGTCCATTCAAACCCAGACTTCCAACCAAATCGAGGGTTGGGAACAATTGGTTTTCATTATATTTTGCTTCGATATTTCTATTATCCAGTTCCTTCTTTTTAGCAAGAAGGTCGGGGCGGTGAGTCAGGGCCGTTTTTAATGATTCCTCTAAAGAGCTTTCACTACCCGGTTTAAAGACTGGACTATCAGCAGGAACGATATTTTTCAAACCCTCTTCAGAATCAAAAGAAAGATTGAGCACGTTTTTAAGCTTGTCCTCATTATCGTCGATTAAATTTTTCGCGTTTAAAAGCTGTTCATCTCTTGAGGCCACCTCCGATTTAGCCTGTAAAATTTCTAACTCCGCAAGCGTTCCCACATCGACCTGAGCTTTGATTTGCTTTTCCAGATCCCGTGCTCTTTGTAGCGAGGTTTTCTTAACTTTCAGGTCTTCTATGCTGAAAACCAGATCCCAATAGATATTTTCAGCCTCAGTAAGAGTGTCGATAACTTTTTCTGTGAATTGATGGTCTGAAATCTCTTGATCATTTTTGGCAATGAATATTTCCCGCTTATTGAGATCAATGCCAAAATCTTTGAGTAGCGGCTGAGTGACGGTCAAGGCCAAATCTGATGAGTAGATGGGATTAAGGGAAGAAAAGGATGAACTGTTCAGGTTTTTATTGTTGTCCATAGATAGTTCGTAATCCCCACCCGTAACAAATTTCTGAGTAACAGAAAAATTCCAATCGTAATCCTGGTTTCTGGTTTTTGCATCAGCAAGAGTGGATGCTCTCTGTCGAGTTTCTTCACCAACGGTGAACTCAAAATCCACAGTAGGGTCGAAATCTGCCTCCTGCTCGAAAATAGATTGCTCATTAATTTTTGAGTTGTAGCCTTGAACAGAAATACTGATATTATTTTTTAAAACTCTCTCAATGGTTTCTTTTAAAGTCAGAGGCAAAAGTTCATTGGCACTTACAGAAGAAGCCAGGATATGGAAAAGTAAGACAAAATTTAAGGTAAGCTTGACGAACAAAGATTTTTTCATGAACCGTAGGACTCCAAAACGAAAAGGGGTAAAAACTATTATATTTAAAGGTCTCTCTAAATGAAACGGTTAATGAAGCCGGGTCCTCAAGATTTGATGCATCCAATAATCTTGTAAAATGTTTATTTATCAGTATTTTATCGGATTTTAAGAGAATAGCCTTAATATGTTTCTTCCTGTTAAAAATTTTCAATTAACAATATGGCTTGAAATTCATCATTATTTCTAATAATTAACTTAAAATAATACACTATAAATCTAATAATAATTAAAAATTTATGTGTTGGTATATTACAGAGTTTACATTTACTATCATATAATTTTGCAATTTGAGATGTTTTATGCGAATCTAATCCATACAATTAGCTATAAATACAAAAATTAACTCCACAGGAAGCAGAACTATGACAAGAATTACAGCGGCTGATATTTTAAAAGTGGTCCCTATCACTCGTAAAACACTTTGGTTATGGCAGAAAAAATATCGTTTTTTCCCGGACCCCCAAAAAGAAGGGCATCCCGGAGGAAAAGGCATTGTTGGATATTATCCCGCCTGGGTTGAGGAGCGGTGCAAGCAGGTATATGCCCTGCAAAAAAAGGGATACACCATATCCATGATCAAAGAGATTCTTGAGAAGGAAGAAAAAGAAAAATCTACCCGTAAAATTCTTGTGGTGGATGATGAAAGAAAGTTTTGTGATCTTCTTAAAAAAATATTTCA
>JABIXH010000256.1 GCA_018664975.1 Nitrospina sp.
GACGGGACCCTGCTCCACAATTTTCCCCAAATACATAATCGCTACTGTGTCCGCCATATACCGTACTACACTGAGGTTATGACTGATGAAGAGGTACGTCAACTGGTGCCGCGCTTGCAATTCTTTTAGAAGATTAAGAACCTGTGCCTGCACGGATACATCCAAAGCGCTGGTGGGTTCATCCAGCACCAGAAATTCCGGTTCCAGAATCAAGGCTCGTGCAATGGCAATGCGTTGTCGTTGACCCCCGGAAAATTCATGGGGATAACGCTCCAAAATGGATGCTCCCAATCCTACCTCCTCCAGAACCTGGGCAATTTTTTGAATTCGTTCATCAGAAGAAAGTAAAGGCTGGTGAACTTCTAACCCTTCACCTACAATTTTTTCGATAGTCATTCGCGGTTGCAGGGAGCCAAAAGGATCCTGGAATACAATTTGAATATATTTGCGAAACTTTTTCAAAGTTTCACCTTTCATCTTCATGATATCTTGATCATTAAAAAATACTTCTCCGCGCGCATCGGGAATCAATTGCAGTATGGATTCCCCCAGAGTTGTTTTTCCGCAACCCGACTCTCCCACCAGGGCAACGGTTGACCCTTTAGGAATATTCAGATCGATCTGATCCACTGCTCGGACATGGTTGGCTACCCGAAGGAACACTCCTTTGCGGACAGGAAAATAGGTCTTTAAATTCCGTATCTGAACAAGGGGCTTATCCTCAATCTTTCTAGTTGGTATGGGTTCAGCTTTACTGATATGTTTTTGGTATGTTCTTGATCCGTGATCCAACAGGTGACAAACGCTTTGATGATTGCTGTTAATGTGGTGAACCTGGCTCTCTTTCTCATGGCAAATGTCCATGACTTCTGAACAACGGTCTGCAAATCTGCATCCCTTGCCATATTCCGTAGCGGATGGGACCATGCCCGGAATAGTGGCGAGCAGAGTATCTGCTTTTTCAAGTTTTGGAATGGAACTGAAAAGTTTTTGCGTGTAGGGGTGGGTCATATTATTAAAGATGTGTTCTCGTTTTCCATACTCTGCCACCTGTCCTCCATACATGATGCATAAGTCATCAGCCATCTGGTTGACGATTCCCATATCGTGGGTGATCAGCAGGATAGACATGCCAGTTTGTTTTTGCAGGTCACTCATCAGTCCCAGGACTTGAGCTTGAATAGTGACATCCAGGGCGGTGGTGGGTTCATCGGCAATGAGCAGTTTAGGCTCGCAGGCCAGAGCCATAGCAATCATTACTCGTTGTTTCATGCCCCCTGAAAGTTGATGGGGATAATCATCTATGCGTTTATGCGGTTCGGGAATTCCCACCCGATCGAGAAGCTTAATTGCTCTTTTCCTGGAATCTCCTTTTGCAACTTTCAAATGTTGTCTCAAAGGTTCTTCCAACTGGTCACCAATACGGAATAATGGATTCAGGGAGGTCATGGGTTCCTGAAAGATCATGGAGATATCATTTCCCCTCAGATTTCGCATTTCCTCAGGGTTTAACTGGAAAAGGTCCTGCTCCTGAAACCGGATTTCTCCCGTGGGATGATAACCGTTCTCGGCAATGAGCCGGATGATTGAAAATGCGGTTTGGGTTTTTCCACAACCAGATTCCCCAACCAGAGCCAGAGTTTTGCCCTGTTCCAGATCAAAAGAGATGCCATCCACTGCCCGGGCAATTTTCCCAGGACCGGCATGGAAATGAGTGGCCAGATTTTTCACTGACAGCAACATTTTTTAAAGTGTTTTCCTTGGGTCGAAAGCATTGCGAATGCCTTCTCCAATAAACGTTAATAATATTATCATCGAAGTGAGAGCGGTGAAGGTCGGCAATAATATCCACAGTGCCTGCAGGTTATTCTTACCTTGCGCCAGCAGTTCTCCCATACTGGGTGCGGGACTGGGTACACCCAGATTTAAATAGTCCAGGCTTACCAGTGCGAGTATTCCGGCAGTAACTTCAAATGGGAAAAATGTGACCACCGGGGTTAACGCATTGGGCAAGATATGCTTACGCATGATGGTGAAATTAGAAACTCCTAATCCTTTAGCCGCTTTGACAAATTCAAAGTTGCGAACTTTTAAAAATTCCGCACGAATATAGGCGGCAATCCCCATCCAGGCTGTAAGGTTCAAAATCAAAAATAACAATAACGCCGAAGGAACCAGGAAGGAACTTAAAATTATTAAAATATAAAGGCGGGGAATCGACCCCCAGATTTCTGTCAACCTCTGACCGACAAGATCCACCCAGCCGCCAAAAAATCCTTGAACTCCACCCATCAGGCATCCAATCAAGGTTCCGGTGATCGCCAGCGAAGCTCCAAAGATCATGGAAATGCGGAAGCCGTAAATCAGACGTGCCAATACATCCCGGCCCCGGTCATCGGTTCCAAGATAGTGGCCATCTTCCCAGGCGGATTCTATGAATCCTTTACCATTAGGAGTAGGGGTACGGTAAGGTGCGGCCAGCACTACATTTCCGGTATTTGATTCGGTCGGGATATATTTATAGTCATAACGTACGGGAGGCCAAAGGGTCCAGAATTCCCTTGGCGAGAGAAGATTTTTCGTTGTGGGCTGTGTCTCATTGGGTTGGGAAATAGAGTCCTCACTGTCTTCAAAATCACCCAGACCGATGCTGAAATCATTTTCCTCAAAATCATCCATTGCCAAGCCAAAGGCGTTCTCTGTTTCTGTATGTTGCATCTCAGGAATACCCTTTAAAATCTGTAAAAATCGGGCGGATTTGTAATCGGGTTCGCTGGGCAAAGTGCCGCCAAAATCTTTCTCACTGTAGGTGAAAGTGATGGGGAAATAGCTCTTTCCTTCTACAACGATCATAATGGGACGCACATTACAGATCAGTTCGGCGGGCAGGGTGGCTAGAAAAAGAAAAGTCAGGATTAAAAAACTGGTGTAGGCGCGTTTATCTTTTTTAAAAATTTCCTGTTTAACCTGCAACTCTTTATTCAGTTTAAACATTTTCAACCCTGTGACTCATCAAAAGAAATTCGCTTGTCGATTAAAACGTACGATAGATCGGTTAATAACTGACCGACCAGGGCCATGAGCGAGAAGATGAACAAGGTGCCAAGGACAATAGGATAGTCCCTTTGTATCACTGCTTGATAGGAAAGAAGACCCAGCCCATCCAGAGTAAAAATTTGCTCCAGTAATAATGAGCCACTGAAAAACATGGCTAAAAAAGCGATGGGAAATCCTGTCACAAGAGGGATGAGGGAGTTTTTCAGGACATGTTTGAATAATACTCGTTTTTCCGGCAGACCTTTAGCCCTCGCTGTCAAAACATATTGCTTGCGCATTTCTTCCAGGAAAGCGTTTTTTGTCAGTAGGGTCAATGTGGCGAATCCGCCTAGGACATAACACAATAAGGGAGCCGCCAAATGATGGAGGTAATCGGTCAGTTTATCCCAAAAGGACCAGGTTTCGTAACCGGGGGTTCCTGCAGATGTAAGTCCGGCGATGGGTATTAGATGGGCGACGGCTCCATCTCCGGGACCAAAAAGAACAATGATGAAAATTGCCAAAACAAAACCCGGAACACTGTAACCGATGAGTACGATCAAGCTGGTAGCGGTATCAAAGCGGGTTCCATGTTTTACTGCTTTAGCGATACCGAGAATAATGCAGATGGTGTAGGTCAAGAAAAAGCTGGTGACACCCAGTGATGCGGAAACCGGTAATTTCTCCTTGATGAGTTCCAGAACAGACTTGTTTCGATAGAACGAGTTGCCGAATTTGAATACCAGAAACCCCTCCCAATTATCATAATTAAAAACACTCTCCATGACGGAAGTGTTCTCATCCTCTGGTGAGTACCATAAAAACGTACGCAAATATCTTTCCCAAAGGGGTCTATCAAGATGGTAGATTTTTTTTAATTGCTCCATATGCTTGGGGTCCAACTCGCCAAATTTTTGTCCGGGATCCATCAAGGCACCCCCTCCCGCTTCTGTCAAGGTGCTACCGTGACCTCTTAATTGTGATTTGATCTGATCTATGGGACCTCCGGGAACGAATTGAGTCGCTATGAAAGTAATGGTGATAATCCCAATCAGAGTAGGGAGCATCAATAGAAGTCGGCGTAAGATATAAGCAGTCATGAAACTAGAAAATTTGGGTAAGTTATTGGAGAGAATTTCCTTTAGATCTCGCGCTCTTGAGTTCCTGAGCTTTCATTTCGTCCCACCACCACCATTGCAGGAGGTTGTTAAGAATGGAGCTTTGAGAAGGGTTTATTTTTGGCCGACTGAATTTGTTCCAGTAAACAGCCCGATCATAAGATATGTACCAATGCGGAACCATGTAAAACTGATGCGTGAGAATTCGATCTAGTGCGTGAATATGAATGATCAGGTCTTTGCGGGTTTTAGCTTGGATGATTCCGTCAATCAAGTCATCAATAGCGGGATTCTCAATGCCCATATAATTTCTACTTCCGGGCATTTTGGCGGCTTCACTTCCCCACATGGAGCGTTGTTCGTTTCCCGGTGACCGGCTTTGTAAATAGCTGGCAACGATCATGTCATATTTGAAATTGCGCAGGCGCTCTTCATATTCTGCAATTTGTACCACCTTGATATCAAGCTGGACCCCGATCTTCTTTAAATTATTCTTGTAGGGTTCAGCGATACGCTGAAATCCGGGACCGGCTAAAAGAAGTTCAAACTGCAATCGCTGTTTGCCTTTTGTGCGAATTCCATCTGCACCGATTTTCCATCCGGCGGAATTCAGCAAAGCGTTGGCAACCTGGTTATTTTTGGCGGATGACTGGCCTTGCCCCGGAGCTCCTACCGGTTTGGTGAGTGCAGTTCTAGGAACCTGGCTTTGGTGTTTTTCCCGCAATTCAAGAAGAAGAGATTTGACTTCTCCTTGTGGCAGGCCCTGGGCTTTCATTTCAGGGTTGTTGTCGAAATAACATTCATTTCGCGTGTATTGCCCATAAAATAAATTTTTGTTGCTCCATTCAAAGTCGAAAGTCATGGCGATGGCGGCCCGAACCTTGCGGGATTGGAACATTTTGTTTCTCATATTCATAGCGAATCCCTGCATGCCAGCAACTCGGGAGTGTGGAAATTCTCCGCGGAGGTAATAGCCTTTTTTGACAAAATCCCCTTTATAATCCAGTGCCCAGTCGCGGGAGCTGTTGACCATCTGCATATCGAATTCCCCACCCTTGAAAGCTTCACGCTGGGCAACCGGGTCAAGGTAGATTTTGTACGTCACGCGGTCAAAATTATAACGCCCCTGATTGATGGCGATATCATTACCCCACCAATTAGGATCGCGTTTAAAGGTAATGTATTTGCCGTACTCATATTTTTCTATCGTGTAAGGTCCACTGGCGATGGCGATATCATCGAAATCCGCACCAAAAGATTTATCTTTGGTTCCGTAAATATGTTTTGGATAAATTGTCATCTGGCCGGTTATCAATGGGAGTTCCTGATTATATATTGCAAAATGGTAGCGAACCGTATGGGCATCAATTTTTTCGATGGACTTGATGTCTTTGAAATATTCTTTAAAGAAGGGATGATATTCTGGGTCTTTAATCAGGTTAAATGAGAAAACAAAATCATCGGCGGTCAGAGGATGTCCATCCGAAAACCGTGCTTGTTTATAGATAGTATAGGTCATGGAGAGCCGATCTTCGGCAAGTTCAACTTTTTCGACTAGATGACCATATATGGAAAAGGCCTCTTTATCATCGGTGGAACTGTCCATGGCAGTTTGAAATACCAACTGACTGATACCCGGAGCAATTACGCCCTTGAGAGAGGCTGGATTCAATTTAGTGAATGCCCCGAAATCAGATAGAACCAGACTGCCGCCTTTCGGGGCATTGGGGTTAGCATGGTCGTAATGCTGTCCTGATTTGTATTTCAGGTCCTCCGGGCCATATAATGAAAGCCCATGCTGAGGAGTTCCCCACGCTTGTTGGGCAATGATTAGCAGGAAGAGAATAGAAGAAAGAAAATTTTTCATAATTGATAGAAGAATAGTTAATGAGTCTTTTTTATTATCTTACCATCCCTAAATCTTTAAGTGAGAACAAACTAAATTGGGTTATCTCGAATTAAGTCAGTCTGAATTAGAGTCTAAAGCTCAACAGGCATATGAGATTTATAAGGAATGCCGAGTGTGCCCACATGCCTGTGGAGTGAACCGGACTCAGGGCGAAACCGGGTTTTGTGGCCAAACTGATCTTTTGAGAGTTTCATCCAGCGTTCGACACTTTGGTGAAGAGCCTCCGCTGGTCGGGCAGGGTGGGGTGGGCAACCTGTTTGTCACCTCATGCAATATGCGTTGTGATTATTGCCAGAATTTTCAGATTTCTCAGCAATGGAAACCCCCTCTGGATACGATTAGCCCAAAACATTCTTATGAGGACATAGCCAGACAAATGGTTCGATTGCAGGAAGAGGGGGTGCATTTCATTGGTTGGGTTTCCCCTTCACATGTGGTGCCGGGGTTGTTGAAAAGTCTATGTATCGCCCGGGGAATGGGTCTGAAAATTCCAATTATATATAATACCAATGCTTATGATTCTCTGGCCTCCTTAAAGCTTTTGGAGGGGGTGGTGGACATTTATTTGCCAGACCTGAAATATGCACACCCTTCTACGGCCAAGGAAATTTCCCATATTAAAGAGTACCCGGAATTTTCCCGCCATGCTGTTGAGGAAATGTATCGGCAGGTAGGGCCTTTGGTGTTGGGAGAGGATGGCCTGGCTAAACAGGGTTTATTGATCCGTCATCTGATATTGCCAGAAGACCTTGCCGGTACCTGGGAAACCCTGTGCTTTATCGCTCTCGAACTGTCCCCCAGTATTCCTTTGAGCCTGATGAGTCAATACCGTCCTGTTCATAAAGCCCGGTCTTCTTTAAACAGAGAAATCACCTCTGAAGAATATGAAAAAGCCATCACCATGGCGAGGGACCTGGGTTTTGAAAATTTGTACCTTCAATCCATGGAAACAGCCGTGCATAATTTGCCGAATTTTGACAATGCAGAGAACCCCTTTCCCTTGGATTGCACGCATAATAACCTGGAAGCCAGGTGATTTCAGGCTCAATGATTCCAAGGTACGAGTTGCTACCCTGAACGTTTATTGCTACTCACTATTTCCTGTAATTTACTGGCCATTTTAGAGAGCTCGGCGGCCGCTTGTTGAGTATCTGTTGCTCCGGTCGTGGTGCTTTCCGCCGCAGTGGCTACACCAGAAATGTTCTCGGTGATTTCACTGCTCCCTCGGGAAGCTTCTGATACATTTCTCCCAATTTCAGCTGTGGTAGCACTTTGTTCCTCTACCGCACTGGCTATGGTCGATGAGATGTCATTGATTCGAGAAATAATTTCAGTGATTGAAGCAATGACCTCCACAGCATCGTTGGTGTTTCCTTGAATAGCTTGAATTTTATTACTAATTTCCTCGGTTGCCTTTGCCGTCTGATTAGCGAGTTCTTTAACCTCATTGGCAACCACTGCAAATCCTTTTCCCGCTTCTCCTGCACGTGCCGCCTCGATGGTAGCGTTGAGTGCGAGGAGATTGGTTTGCTCAGCAATGGAAGTAATTGTCTTGATTACATCACTGATCTCAGTGGAAGCCGTTCCTAAATTAAGAACTGTCTCGTTTGCCGATTGAGCCATTTTCACGGCTTCGCCTGTTACTTGAGCCGCTTCATTAGCATTTTGAGCGATCTCTTTAATACTGGCACTCATTTCCTCAGTACCTGTCGCCACAGTTTGGACATTATTTGCAACTTCCCCACAGGCGGTAGAAACAACATTTGCCTGGGCGGAGGTCTCTTCGGCATTGCCAGCCATTTGCTGGCTAGTCGCTGTCAATTCTTCTGCCGCGCTTGCGAGGGTTTGGGCGGTCTCGGAAACCTGACTCATTACTTCTTTTTCCCTCTTCTCCATAGCAATTTTTTCTGTGATAACAGCCCAGGAAACCATAGGTCCGTCATAATTGCCGTTAGAATCGAAAACTGCCGTTACATCTAAATCAAAAGTTTCCGGCCCAACCTGAATAATAGCTTTATGAGGCAGGTTTTTGGGGTCGGATAGAATCTTGCGTTGATGGGCCGGGTTCTTATGGAAAATATCGATGGATTGGCCTATCAGGTCATCGACCTTTACGGTTAAATGTTCTTGTAGCGTTTTTAAGAGTTTTGCGGTTGCTGGATTCATGTATTTAACATTGAAATCTTTATCTGCCAGCAAAAGATTGATGGGTGCATTATCGACTAACGATGAAACAGAACGAATTTTTTCTTCCGCCGCCAATTTCTCAGTGATGATGTCCCAGGTCAGCATGGTTCCCAAGTGTTGGTTATTTTTGTCAAAAATAGCAACGGCCAGCAAATCCAATATTTCCGGGCCAACCTGAATATGGGTATCTATTGGCAGGTTATTAGGGTCCGATAATAGTTTGCGTTGGTGGGCCGGGTTTTTATGGAAAATGTCAACACTTTGTCCAAGAATATCATCTACCTTAGCGGGCAAATATTCTTCAATACGCTTCAAAGTCTTTTTGGAAGAGGGGTTGATGTAGGTGATGTTATAGTCAAGATCGGCAAATAATATGTTGGCGCGGGAACTTTCCACAATCGCATAAACTTTAAAGGCTTCCCGTTCAGCAATTTTTCTCAGGTCTGCTTCCTTCAACATACCCTCCAAACCTTCAAGAAATTCTCCTTTTACCAGAGATTCGTCAAGATTCGGTAGAGTCCCATCAAGGATTCTGTTGGAGCTTCCCATAAACTCTTTGAAACTGCTTACCAAAGTATTGAAAGATTTTTCAAGCATACGAAATTCATCTTCGGTATTAACTTTTAGTCCTTGCAGACCTTTAATATCACCTTCAGCAAACCGGCCCAATTCCTGGGTCAAGGAGATAATCGGAGTCGCAAATCCTCGTCCAATAATTATGGCGATAAAGGTCAGTACGCCGATAAGGACAACTACGATAAATATAGTATTGGTTTGAATTTTATATAGCGTCTGGAACGCTTCATCTTCATCAATTTCAGCCAAAATCCCCCAATTTAATCCTAAAATATTTACCGGGGCATAGGCACTGAGCACTGGAATATTTCGGTAATCGGGGAATATTTGGAAACCACTTTTACCACTTAGTGATTCGATGGCACCCGGAGATCTGACTTCACTTATACCGATGCTTGTTTTTAAATCTTTTTGGTTCTGGATTATTTTAGAATCGGTCCCTAAATCTTTCAGCAATTGGAAATACTCATCGGGAGATTCAATTAAAAATCGAGAATTGTTTCTCAATTTGTAATCGGGGCCTACTAAATAGACTTCGCCAGATTCTCCTAATCCTACCTTTTTCCATTCTTTTTGGCTGGTCATAACGCCATCGATTTTGTCAATGGGAGCTTGAAAAATGAGAACGCCTACGATTTCACCCACATCCATAATGGGAGAAGCTATGAAAGCCGCTGGTGCGTTGTAAGAGGGTTCGTAGGGGGCAAAATCATCTAAAATAAAGGCATCCGGCTCACTTGCGTTCATGACACCCTTGAATGCCCGACCAATTCCTGAATTGCTATAAGGGCCTGTCTTCAAATTAGTGGCATAATCGACTTCCTTGAAAACGGAGTAGACAATATAACCAGTTTCTGCATCAACCAGGAAAATGTCATAGTAACCATTTTTTTCAAGATATTTGCGGATTGTTGGATGATATTGCTCGTGAATCTGATTATAGGTGCTGAATTCTGAGTTGGTATCCAGCTTGTGTTTTTCTCCAATAGGATTGGGGTTTTCGGAAATATAAAGAGATTGTAAAATTTGCGTGGTTTTATTTTCAGGAAACCACCGGGAGACGGCATCCTTCGATGCCCCGGGGGTGTTCTCTTCTTGATAGGTATAGCGTGCCATGAGTTTACTCTTTTTATCATCGGTAAAGTTCTGCCCTAGTTGGTCTTCCACAAAGTTAAACGCTCCGCCAAATTTCCCCATCGCATCAATGACTGTAATGCTCTCTGAAAAAGTTTGTATCTGATTTTTAATTTGCTCAAAATATTCTTCTATTTGGATCTTCTTCAGTTCACGCAACGAAATCAAACGTTCACGATTTACATTTGTCAATTCATCAGCGATTTTATTATTGGAAAACCACGCATATCCTATTAAGGGTATTAAACCCATTAAGAGAAAGAATAGGATGAGTTTATTGCGTATCGCCCATGAAGAGAAATTCATTGTTATATTCCTTTTGTAATAGATATGAAATTCTGTAATTGCAATTTGAGTTTGTAATTAAAACAGCAAAAATATTTTCTATAGTTCAATAGGTAACCCCTAAATGCTTTATATGTCGCAAGCATACTTTAGAATTATATCAACTTTCAAGGTTTATTTTTTATTGCGCATTCGATATGTGTCATATATCTAATAAACTCAACCTAATTAAAGTCTTAGGGAAGGAAAAATTTTTATACAAATCAATTTATATGTATTCAAAATTCCTCCTATTAACGAAAATAGGGTTTAAGTTAGACAGCAAAAAAAACAATAAAGGCCTCATGGAAGCAATTAAATCCGAATAATTAGAAAGTAAAGAAATCACAGGCGAAGCATTAACCCAGTATGAAAAAATTCCCTCAATTTATGTAATAATGAGTGCATCAGATTAGGATTTGAAATTACCCACCCCTGTCTTGTTCTGGAACCCTTTATTTGTTAACCTTTAATCTTGACCCTTTCACTCCCGCCGGGTATGAAAAGGAAATTTCTATAGAAATATGAAACTATGAATTCCAGGAAAACACGAAAAATACGTATAGGAAAAGTTGAAATTGGCGGCGATGCCCCCATTGCGGTACAAAGTATGGCGGCCACCCAAACCCAGAATCTGGAAGCCACTGCCAGGCAGATAGAAGTTTTGGAAGCGGCTCAGGCTGATATCATTCGCATTGCTGTTGACAGTGAGCAAGATGTGGAGGCATTACGTGTCCTGCGTCAGAAGTTTCCGGAAAGTGTTTGGTCCGTAGACCTTCAGGAAAACTATAAGCTTGCCCCGATTGTTGCGCCTCTGGTCGATAAAATTCGGTACAACCCAGGCCATCTGTTCCACTTGGAGAAAGAGAAGACGATTCGCGAAAAAGTTGAGTTTATTGTCAACGCGGCGAAGGAAAATGATTGTGCGATTCGCATCGGGGTCAACTGTGGGTCAGTGGACCCGGATTATAAAGAACGTTATAAAGACGACTCCGTAGAGGCCATGGTTCGGTCCGCTGTGGATCATTGTCAAATGCTCGATGACATGGGCTTTGAAAATTATTGCGTTTCCCTTAAGGACTCAGAATCGCAGAAGGTGATAGATGCTAACCGTCGGTTTTCCGAAGAACGCCCGGATGTACCCTTACATTTGGGTGTCACCGAAGCCGGACTTCCTCCTGAAGGAATCATCAAGACCCGGATAGCTTTTGAACAATTGATCTCAGCTGGAATTGGCGATACGATTCGTGTTTCATTGACTCTGCCAAACGATGATAAAGGCCAGGAAATTGAGGTAGGTCGTGAAATTCTGAAAGATATTCAGGAAGGGCGCTTTCGGTCAGTGCCGGAGAACTTTCTTGAAGGATTGAATATCATCGCTTGCCCCAGTTGTTCCCGTGTAGAAAATGACAAGTTTGTCGACCTGGCTCAGGATGTTCGTAAAATGACAGAATATGCTGAAAAGTATAAGCTGACCATTGCAGTGATGGGGTGCCGGGTAAATGGTCCCGGAGAAACCGATGATGCAGATTTGGGGCTTTGGTGTGGTCCCACCCGGGTTAATCTTAAGAAAGGCACAGAAGCTCTGGGTTCATTTTCGTACGAGGAAATTCTGGGTCAACTTAAAAAAGAAATCGACCAAATGATTTTTGATAAATTTGCCGGCGAGCCGCCGGTAGCAACAGGGATTATTGAACCGAGTTAACTGGATATAGGAGCCATTCGTGGCGCGAAGTACTCGTACCAGGCATGACGGAAGAGATCATCATAATTACGGGTCCAATGCTAATGGAAAGGTTTAGAAATGGAATTTGATGTTGAAGAGCTAGAAGGTTTGAAGCGGAAGATCAATATTGTCATCCCTGAAGAGGTGGTGTCCAAACGAGTGAGTGACGCTTATAAGGTGTTGAATCGCAAAGCCAAAATCCCTGGATTCCGGTCAGGAAAGATTCCGCAGAAAGTACTTGAGAAACAAGTTCCCATGCAGTCATTGGGGGACATGTTCCAGGAACTGATGCAGGAATATTATGATGAGGCACTGCATAAATCGGGACTCCGGGCCACGGGCCAGCCGGAGATTGATCATTCTGGCATGCAGGATATTAAGAAAGATGAACCTTTAAAATTTTCTGTGATTCTTGATATTAGACCGGAAGTAAAGGTTAAGGATTATAGGGGACTAAAATATAAAAAGAAGGAAGCTAATGTTAAGGATGAGGAAATTGAAGAAACATTGGAAAAGGTTCTTAGTCGCCAAGGTTCCGTAGAAGAAATGCCAGCAGATTATGCAGTTCAGGATGGAGATATTTTGACTTTGGATTTTGATGGCACCATGAATGGAGAGGTGCTGGAGAATGGAAGCGCAAAGGACTTTGAAATGCGGGTGGGCGAAAAGAAAATGATTCCGGGATTTGAGGATCAATTGATCGGGCACACTCAGAATGAGGAGTTTGAAATTAGGTGTGTGCTTCCTGCAAACTGGAACCAAAAAATGAGACGGATCAGTTTTCCCATTCCCGGTGCTCCTGACGAACAGCAAGAAGATGACAGGGCGGTTTTTAAAGTAAAAATTAAGCAAACGAGAAAACTATATCTTCCTGAACTGACAGATGAAATTGCTCAACGGGAAGGGGTTGACACCGTTGCTGAACTTCGCCGAGCTATTAAAATTGACCTGCAAAACCACAAGGACCAGGAAGAAGAGTTGAGAATAAAGGAAGAAATATTTAATTTGCTTGTCAAAGATGCGGAGACGGCTCCGCCTGAATCCCTGATTGAGCGTGAACTAAAATTCATGATTGAGGGTATGAAGTATCAAATTGCCCAATCTGGAATGAAAGTAGAGGATTCCGGTTTCGAGCCAGAGAAGGCGATGAAAGAATGGCGGGAGAGAGCGATCTTTAACACCACTGGCTATATGATGCTGGAATTTGTTGCCAATGCGGAGAATATTCATGTGACCCAGCAGGATATGGAAGGGGAATATGAATTGCTTGCCAAACAAACGAAACAAAAAGTGGAAGAAATTCAAAAACGACTCATGTCTAACCCGGACTCTTTGAGCCAGACCACGACCAAGATTTTAGGGCAAAAAGCCATGAACTTTATTTATTCTAACTGCGAGTTCGAATTTTATAAAGAAGGCGAGGGGCCTGAGAACGATGGCAAACAGGAAAGTTGAAGATCTATGAAATACGTCAGAGTAATGAAAGAAGAAGAGCTTCCTATCGGCAAATCGGCGATCATTTCTGCAGGGGAGGCAGAGATAGCCCTTTTCAATTATAAGGGAAATTATTATGCTGTCACCAACAAGTGTCCGCATAGAGGTGCGCCGTTAGGGGAAGGACGCATTGAGGAGGGAATTGTTATCTGTCCAAACCATGAATGGAGATTTAAATTAGAAAACGGGGCGAATATGCAGAACCCCGAATTATTTATCCCAACCTATCCGGTAAAGGTTAAAGACGATAATATCTATATTGGACTGGAGGGAGAAAGTGGAAATATTGCCTACGGGAAAAAAGCCTCCACTTTGCCATCAAGTCTTAAATTCAATGTTCCTACCATCCAGAAGCCGCGTAATCCAGAAGAAGAACTCGATTGATAATTATTAGCAGGTTGCTGAAAAACTCTCCGTGATGAGATTTTTCTTCGATGTCATGCTGAGGTTCTCGAAGTATGCACCCTATTTGAAGGGTTTATCACCCTTCGAGGGCCTCAGGGTGACATTTTTTTCTGTGCAACAGAGTTTTCAGCACCCGGCTAGTGGGCCTGCATTCCTAAACTCTTTCTAAACTCTGCATAACTGGGTAATTGAAGGGAACAACCTCCATTTTTTGAGGCCATTTTCTCACCTACAATCAGTCTTCCATTTTTTAAAATGGTAGGAGAGGTGTATTGTTTGAAGGCATGGTCATCGGGTAGGTTGGATTGGTTGATTTCTTCAAATTTGCAACCTGATTGCAATAAAAGATTTTTTGCTACCTCATAATTTGGACATCCATCAAAATAAATAAGCTTGATATCACTTTGATTCATAGTGTGGATATTTTCCTGGTAAACACCAGTATTAAATGGAGGAATATTTATTCAGCCTGTTGGGTTGTCGTCTTCAATTTCTACCCATTTGGGATCGCCATGGGCCTTGTAGTTTTCTGTTCCGCAGAAAGTCCCTTCGTGATAGATATTGACCTTGAATTTTCCTCCGCCATACTTATCGGTGATGTAAGGAACCGGGTCTTCGATTTCTATGAGATCGGGGGTACTATATTTCCCAATCAGTTTGAATTCCATTCCCATGCCTGAGGGAAGCAGGACGTAAAATTTCAGGTTCGTTTCGGCTAAAATTCTTTTAAAATCATCTTCGCAATCGTCACGAGTATAATTGGGGCCTGCCTTTTGCCTGGCCCGGCGTTTGAGGTAGTCTTCCATCAGGTTATAAAACCACCAGTTTTTTTGTTTACGTGTGTCGTGGAGAAACGGGTACTCAACAAACCCGTGTTTGTTTATAAAAGGTTTTTTTGCCATCTGTTACTCCTTTTGGTTGCAACAATGATTATATTCTTTTGCCTTGTGGCTGACAAGCGATTGAAGCTTTAGATTTCAGGTTATTCATGGGAAATTTTTACAGTAAAAGATATTGGTCGGTGGGATTTCAATCCAGATTGTATGATCGATTATCTCCGGAATCTTATTTTGAATCCATGCGAAGGGTGGTTGCCCAGCTACCAAAAGAAAAATTCTTGAGTCTTTTGGATGCAGGTTGTGGTTCGGGACTGCTTTTGAATTTTCTTCAAGAAGCAATTCGGGAAGGTATGGATTATACGGGTATAGATCTCCTTGAATCCGGGGTAGGCCAGACGTTACTTCGCGCTCAAGAACTTGGGATTGCTGATCGTGTTTCCTGTTTTCAATCAGATTTAACCTCTCCTCTACCTGCGAATACCGAAAAGTTTGATGTCGTTGTTGGACATTTCTCTTTATATACCCTGGCCACCGATGAATTAAGGCAGGTGGCTTTGAAAAATTTAAGTACCCTCCTGAAATCGAAAGGGTTGCTTGTTCTGGTAAACCCTTCCATAGGTTATGACGCAGATTTAATTGTTGATCAAAGTATTCAGTTGGTTCGAGAACGTTATGGTTTTTTTTCTAGTCTGGTTAAACAATATTTCATTTTCCCGTTCACCAAATTGATAGGACTACGGTTTATACAAAAACAATTAAATTCGAAAAGTTGGAAAGCGTATACGCGCGAAGAGTTTTCTCGAGAAATGGAACACGCAGGATTCAAGGCTCTGCATGTTGAGGAGGTTTATGCCGGGGGAGCCTTTTTAGGATGTTTTGTCCGGAACCAATAGTCTCAATTTAAATAAAAATTTTGTTAGGGATTGAATTCAAAGTGTGCAGATCTGAAATGTTAAAACGCTTAAAAAACAATAAGTTTGTCATGTTTTTAAGATTGTGTTAAAGTAAATCTAATTATAGATGATAGAATAAGTGCTAGAATGTCCTGTAAACTAACTTTGATTCAATATGAATTACGATATTAATATTTTAATAGTTGAAGATCTTTTGACGACCCGGTTATTTCTGCGTCGAACATTGAAGAAACTGGGTTATACGAATGTGGTTTTGAGTGAAGATGGGGCGGCCGCATTGAAGGAGCTTGAGCGAAAGGGCTATGATCTTATAATCTCCGACTGGCATATGCCAAATATGGATGGTCTGGATTTTTATAAGGCATTGAGTAAAAATCACAAATGGAGTGAAATTCCCTTCTTATTGATCACTGCAGAAAAAGAGCGTGACAAGGTCATTGAGGCGGTCCAGGCAGGGATTAAAGAATATCTGGTAAAACCCGTTCAGCCGGAAAAATTAAGCAGTAAAATAAAAGAAGTGGTTTTTGGGGATGCGGCCTAATTCGCCAACCAACATCCCGAATAAGTTTATCGTTTTTCCTTCCTGTTTTTATATCACAACCCGGCATCTTTTCTGATAGCTTTGGCTTTATCTGTTTTCTCCCAGGTGAAAGAATTTTCTTTTCTGCCAAAATGTCCATAAGCCGCCGATGGAAGGTAGCGAGGTTTTAAGAGATCGAGTGTTTTGACGATACCGGCTGGTTTAAGGTTGAAATGGGATCGCACCAGATCTTCGAGAATGTCTGGATTTACATTATGGGTTCCGAAGGTTTCAACACAAATGGAAACGGGGTCTGCTACCCCAATAGCGTAAGCGAGTTGAACTTCGCATCGGTTTGCAACTTTAGCGGCGACCAGGTTCTTAGCTATATATCGGGCCATATAAGCGGCAGAGCGATCGACCTTGGATGGGTCTTTCCCTGAAAATGCTCCTCCACCATGCCTGGCGAATCCACCATAGGTGTCCACAATTATTTTTCTTCCAGTTAAACCACAGTCACCATGAGGGCCGCCGATTACAAAACGTCCCGTTGGATTGATATGGATTTTCATCTTTTTATGCTGCAGTTTTTTCGGGATTACCTTTTGAATTACAAGTTCAGTGATTTCCGCCCTGATTTGCTTGGTAGAAACGTCAGGGGCATGTTGAGTTGAAATGACAACTGTTTCAATGCTTACGGGTTTATTATTTTCATACCTGACAGAAACCTGAGATTTGCTGTCGGGACGCAAATACGGGAGTGTTCCTTTTTTTCTTAATTCGGCGAGTTTACGCACCAGCTTGTGTGAATACATAATAGGAGCTGGCATAAGCTCTGGGGTTTCATCGCTGGCATAGCCGAACATCATTCCTTGATCCCCTGCACCTTGCTCACGTTTGTCATCATCCACCCCTTGAGCAATATCACCAGATTGTTCATCCAGAGCGACCATTACACCACAAGTTTCGAAATCAAAACCCATGTCGGAGTGGGAGAACCCAATATTTTTTATAGTATTTCTGACAATTTTAGGAATATCCACATAGCACTTTGTGGAAATCTCTCCAGCAACCACCGCGAAGCCGGTAGTAATCATTGTTTCACAAGCAACTCTTGCTTTGGGGTCCTTCGCGAGTATAGCATCGAGAATCGAATCGGAAACCTGGTCGGCTATCTTATCAGGGTGTCCTTCCGATACAGATTCTGAGGTGAAAAGATAATTTCCTGGATTCATTAAGTTATTCCTTATATTCAAAGGTTAGAAATTTAGGTAAATATTTTTAAATTTTTTATTCGCGTTTGGCAGGGTTTAATTTCTCTTCAAAGCTGAGGTCCCGATCAAAATCTTCCGGGAATCGGACCCGCATTTCACTAGTAATAAAAGAGGTTATTTCGTCTGGAGAACTCATTTCTAGAACTTCATCGGCTAATTGGCGTGCTTCCTCAAGTCGAATGGTGCGGATGATCTTTTTTACTTTAGGAACAGAATGAGGTTCCATGCTCAAATCATCCAATTTTCCCAAACCTAATAAAAGCATGGTTGCCATCGGGTCTCCTCCAAGCTCTCCACAAATTGAAACTTTTTTCCCGGCATTTTCAGCAGACTGCATGATATTTTTTAATGTCCTTAACACGGAAGGATGAAAAGGTTGATAAAGATGTGCGACATTCTCATTAATTCTATCAACTGCCAGAAGGTACTGGATCAAGTCGTTGGTGCCTATGCTGACAAAATCAACTTCTTTGAGGATGTGGTCAATGCAGATGGCCGCGGCCGGAGTTTCAATCATGGCTCCAACTTCGATATCTTCATTAAATGGGATTTGATCTTTTCTTAATTCATTTTTTGCTTCTTCAAGGATTATATTGGCCTGAATGATTTCCGTTACTGAAGAAATCATGGGGTAGAGAATTTTCACATTCCCGTATAAACTTGCCCTCAAGATTCCTTTTGCCTGATCGGTCAGTAGCTGAGGGTTAGCCAGAGATAAACGAATACCTCTGAGACCCAGGGCGGGATTGTCTTCATCAATACTCAAGCCATCTCCGAATTGCTTGTCCATTCCTATATCCAGGGTGCGAATGACAACAGGTCTGGAGCCCATTTCCTGTACAACCGATTTAAAATTTTCATAGAGGTCTCTTTCCCCCGGCAGGGAAGATGCCGTCAAATAAAGGAATTCTGTGCGGTATAGCCCAACTCCTTCAACCCCAAATTTATGAAGAGAACTAACCTCCTGATTCGATTCAATATTAGCCAGCAATTTAATCTGATGTCCATCTAGAGTTTCTGCAGGCTGATGGATGTTGGTCAATAACCTTTCTTCATATTTGCGATAGTTCTCTTGTTTTTTAGCATAGTGTTGCAAATTTTCGCTGGTGGGATTAATGATGACTTCCCCATCAATGCCATCAACAATGATTTGATCACCAGAATTTATTTTTGAAGTAAGCCCTTTAACTCCAGTAATAGCAGGCATTCCCAAGGCGGCGGCAAATATGCCAACATGGGAAGTTTTTCCTCCCGCCTCTGTGACCATCCCTTTAACAAAATTTTTAGGCATCATTATGGTGTCGGAAGGACTTAGGGAGTGGGTAACAATGATTACTGGCTCTTGAATGTCAGAGAGGGACTCTTGGGAATGGCCGATGAGATTTTTAAGTATAGTTTGCACCAGCAGATCGAGGTCGTCTTTTTTCCCCTTCAAGTAATCATCATTTATATTATCAAAAAGTTTTAAGAAAGTATTTAATGTTTGTGTAAGCGCCCATTCCGCATTGGTTTTATGTTTCTTGATATTTTCGATGGTATCGTTAACGAGGATGTCGTCGTCTAAAAGAAGGCTATATGTATCTAAAATAACTGCATATTTATCGGCAATTTTTTCGGCACGTTTTTTTATTTCCGTCATTTGAAGCTTGGTTTTTTCTATGGCTTCGCGAAAACGCTCAACTTCCTTTTCTGCCTCAACTTCATCAAGCTGATGTTTGATGATGCAAAACTTGGTTGAGTCAAGCAGGTACGCTTTTCCGATTGCGACCCCTTTTGATACGGCAATGCCTTTCATGTCAATTAAATAAATTTAGAGTCTTCTTCTAAAAGAAGCGCATAGATTTGATTTGCGTCCTGTAACTTTAAAATACCTTCACGCAAATTCTGATTTTTAAAAAGTCTTGAAATACGAGCCAAAGCTTTTAAATGTTGCCCTGTTGAATTTGAGGGGGCAATAACCATACATACAAAGTGGACAGGTTTTTGGTCAAGTGACTCAAAATCCAGCCCTTCTATGGAACGCCCAAAAACTATAATGATCTGAGAAAGCTCATCAGATTTTCCGTGAGGAATGGCTACATTTTCACCAATGCCAGTGCTCCCCAACTTTTCTCTTTCCATAAGAGTATTAAATAAGGTTCCCTTATCTTTAATCAAACCCAGGTTTTGCAGAAAATCGGTGATTTCGCGGAGGACTTCCTCCTTGTTGGTTCCTGTCAAATTTGGAATAATGGATTCTTTGCTTAAAATTTCGTCTATTTTCATTTCATGGGAAGCGCATTGAGGATAATGTTGGTTCAGTCTTGATTTCTTAATTTAGACTGGGAACCCTTTTTGATTCTAAGGTCCTGTGTTTTTTCTTTATGTTTTCTTAGCTGTTTTTCAATTTTTAGCAAGGCATTATCCATTGATGCGTAGAGATCATCAGTCTCATGTTGGCTATGAACTGTGAATCCCTTTGTTTTTACAGTTATTTCCGCAAAATGGCGGTGCTTTTCTACAAGTAGTGCTACATGAACATCGGCTTCTTCACCCAAGTCGCTGATGGTCTTATCCATTTTGTTTTGTAAATGTCCCCGGATTCCATCCGTGATATCAATATTTCGTCCTGTTACAGTCAATTTCATCGAGCTCTCCAAGAAAAACGTCAATCAAAATATGTTTATATGTTTATAGGGTTGGTTCAAACTCTATAAAATACTAAAAAGAAGAGGAAATTAAAACCATTTTTTCCTTTTACTTGCAGGGGGAATATTTAGTTCCTTTCTATATTTAGTAATAGTTCTTCGTGCTATTTTAGCATTTTTCCTCATTAACGCTTCCACCATTTGATCATCGGTTAAGGGATTACTCCCGTCTTCTTCATTAATGATTTCCTTAATCATGTTTTTAACCCGTATGGAGGACATGCTATTGCCCATATAGGATTTGATACCACTGTGGAAAAAGAATTTAAGTTCAAATATTCCCTGGGGAGTATCTATATATTTATTTGTAGTGATTCTACTTACCGTTGATTCATGCATTTCAATATCTTTAGCAACATCTTTCAGGACCATGGGTTCTAAATAGGATAATCCGTCATCTAAAAAACCTTTTTGCAGTTTTACGATACTTTTTCCGACTTTATAGATGGTTTGTCTGCGCTGGTCGATACTTTTAATCAACCATAAGGCAGACCGGAACTTGTCTTCCAAATACTCCTTGGTTTGCCCTTCTTTGGTGGTCTTTAATAGATTGTGATAGTAGGAACTAACCTTAAGGCTAGGAACGCCATCATCATTTAAGACCACATCGTATCCCTCATCCGTTTTAATGACAACAAGGTCGGGGACAACATAGTCGACCTTTTCGGAACTGAATAAAAGCCCAGGTTTCGGGCATAAATCCCTGATAATTTTCAAGGCATCTAGAACTTCATTTAAATCAATTTTTAATTCTGAGGCAACTTTTGACAGGAACCTGTCTTCCAACCGCTCCAAATAATTTTCAATAAGTATTTCTACATAAGGGTTTTTGTCAGGAAGGGCGCGAGCCTGGTTTATCAGGCATTCTTTCAGGGATCGGGCGGCTACTCCCAGGGGTTCAAAATTTTGTATTATGCTTAGAACCCTTTGAACATTTTCTTCTTGTGTATTACAGATTGTGGCAATTTCATTTAGATCCGCACATAGATACCCATCATTTTGAATGTTTCCGATAATGCATGATCCTATAAACTTATCCAATTCAGAATCAACGGCTAAATCAAGTTGCCACATGAGATGGTCTGCTAAATCGGCCTCTTTTTTATATGTGGACTCAATAGACGGTCTTTCTGCATAACTTTCAACTGACATGCCTTTATCAATGTTGCCCTGAAAATAACTGTCCCAGTCTATTTCCTGGTCCTGAGAGGTAGAGCTAGGTTCTATATCTGAATTGAAGTCTTCATTGGGCTCTGCTTCCTCAGAATTGTTTTCCTGATCATTTTCTTCTTCAAGTAATTCTTCCAAAACTGGATTTTCTATAATTTCTTGTCTTACTAATTGGGCAAGCTCAAGTCTTGCCAAAGGCAGGAGCTTGATGGCCTGTTGAAGCATGGGCGTCATGACCAGCTTCTGGCTCATCTTGAGGTTCAAATTCATTTTCATTTCCATTGCCATAATTTATTGCTCCCGGCTTAAAATGAAAACTGGTTGCCCAGATAAATCTGTTTAACTTTTTCATCCTGGGCAACATCCATCGGTTTTCCCGATGAGATGATTTCCCCGGCGTTAATAATATATGCGCGGTCAGTAATGCTTAGGGTTTCCCTGACGTTATGATCGGTGATTAAAACACCAATCCCCTTGTTTTTTAATTGTGAAATTATGGATTGAATATCAGCAACGGCAATAGGGTCAATCCCTGCAAAGGGTTCGTCTAAAAGAATAAATATTGGCGATGTCGCTAAAGCCCTACTAATTTCGACCCTTCTCCGCTCTCCCCCTGAAAGTGAAAATGCTTTGGAGTCTTTTATGTGGAGGATGTTAAGTTCGCGCAGGAGTGACCGGGCTTTTTTCTTGCAGTCAAAACTGGAAAGCTTTTGGGTCTCTAGAACCGCAATAATATTTTCCTCCACCGTCAATTTTCTAAAAACCGAAGGCTCTTGTGGCAAATAACTGACCCCTTTTTTGGCTCGTTCATGCATGGGAAAATGGGTGACATCCTCATCATTTAATAGAACTTTGCCGTCATCAGGACGGGTCAGTCCTACGACCATGTAAAAGGTGGTGGTTTTGCCAGCGCCATTTGGACCTAACAACCCCACAATTTCACCCTTCTTAACTTCGATACTTATTTTATTGACAACCTTTCGAGTTCGGTATGACTTGACAAGGTTTTCAGTTCTTAGGCCGGTCACTTTATTTCTTTTTAGAGGAGGAGAGTTGATTTTGATCAGTGGATTTAGACTTCTTTCCTGGTTTATTGTCTTCATCTTTTGGATAAATTTTCATACGTACTCTTTCATTGACCACAAACCTGTCTTTCTCCAAAAGAAAAATCATTTCCCGACCTTCAATCATATTGTCCTCTTCCCATGCGGTGGCTTTTGGGGTGCCCGTTAAAATTATTTTTTGTAGTTTATCCAGATAGACAGCGCGATCCCCGGTAGCTCTTTTTAATCCTCGAGTAATAACAACATTGCCAATAGCTACAATCTCGTCAGTTTCTTTTTTATCTTCGGTGTTGTAAACCTCCATAATGTCCGAGGTGATTTTCAGGTCGTCCTGATAACTCACTACATTGCCGGAAAAAACTATTTTAACTCCCCCATTTTCAGACCGCATTCGATCAGAGGTGATTTCAATAGGGGATTTGCTTTTTTTTGATTTTTCTTTTAGAGGACTCCCACCTTGAGCACTGACAGGTATAACCATCAATACCCAGGCAATAAAAATATATAATCCGAACGATTTAATTTTCATATGATTTTATTGCTTTTGAGATGCTGTCGGAGATTTGGTATTTAACCTGTCCATCAAAATATCCGGGGAACCTACAAATTTCACATTACCCATTAAATTAACGTCCTTGGTGGCTTTCTTATAGGTTCCTGAATCCGCAGAAATGACGTATTTTTTGTTTTCGGCCTTGTGAAGGATCATTTCCACATTTTGCATTTTAGTCAGGTCTTCCTGGTTGTTGATTTGCGCAAAATCCGCTTTAAGTTCCCACTCTTTGACACCTTTAACTTCGTGAGCCACTCGGAAATTCTCAATCTCAACATCAATCCCTTTTTCCATTATTTTGACTTTAATGTTTCCAATCTCGACCGAGGTATTGATATTTTTAAAAATATAATATCCGGCCGCGCCAATAATGCAGAAGGCCAGTAACAGTAAAACTCTCCTGATGGTATTAATCATTTAAATATTTAATTTATAAAGCATTATGGGTATATGCAAATGGCATACCACGGATCTAATCATTACATATCAAAACTTTAAAGTAAAGTGAAATCAGGGAAAGAACGGGGGGCGGGGAGAAAGGTATTGAAGGTGAATTCTCGCTGAGAATCACTGATTACTTTAATATTAATTTCTATTCTATCCTGAATATTTAAGAGAAGCTTGTCCGGGTTTTGGGATGATCGCAGTTTCTCTGCCCACTCAATAATAGTAACGCCTTGGTTGTATATAATTTCTTCCAGGCCGAGCGAATAAATTTCTTCAAGGCTGTCGAGACGGTAAAGATCAATATGGTAAATGGGAAGTCTTCCAGAGTACTCATTGATTAAGGTGAAAGTTGGGCTACGAATGTAGAAGTCTTTATCGAGTTCTAAACCGTGGCAGATTCCTTGGGTAAAGCAGGTTTTTCCCGCACCGAGATCTCCGAATAAAAGAATGATGTCGCCTGCTTCCAAGGAACTCCCGAGTGATTTTCCTAACTGCAGGGTTTCTTCCATACTATTAGATACTTTTTTCACTTTATGGAAGTATGCGTTTCAGAGTTTCCGGAAGAGACCTTAGTAAATCTCCTGCTATCAATGTGGTTTCGCTTTCATTTTTTGCAAAATAATCCCCTGCTTGACCGTGTATATAGGAACCTGCTATGGAAGCTTGGGGTAGGCCCTGAGCCATGAGCCCGGCAATAATTCCTGTTAATACATCGCCCGACCCACCAGTCGCCATCCCCGCATTTCCTGTAGGATTTATGATAACAGTTCCATCGGCCATGGCAATCAAGCTGGGAGAACCTTTCAAGACCAGAGTTAAAGAGTGGTCGGCGGCAAATTGTGAGGCGGTAGCAATGCGGTTTTTTTGAATTTTTTGAGTTGCTAATCCCATTAAGCGGGACATTTCTTTGGGGTGCGGAGTAAGAACGGTTTCAGGATTCAAGATATCCAACCAGTTCTTATGAGTCGATATCGCGTTCAAGGCATCGGCATCTATCACTAAAGGACACTTAATCAATGGCAGGAGTTCACCGACTAGAGCAACAGTTTCCGGGTCTGTGGTTAATCCCGGTCCGATGGCCATTGCAGACTTATCTTTGAGATGTTCCAAAATAAGCTCTTTTGCCTTCAAAGATAATGTTCCATTAGCGGTTTCAGGAAGAGGGACCGTCATCACCTCCATGGGATGGACCGCTTTCTGACAGGATTCTGGAAAGGCCAATGTACATAAACCGGCTCCAGATCGCAGGACAGCCAGAGCGGTTAGTCCTGCCGCTCCCTCTTTACCTCTTGATCCCGCCAATACCAGAACATGACCGTAATCGCCTTTGTGACTATTGGGATTTCGTTTGTGGAAATAGGATTTTAAATCTTTCTCCTCAGACTGGTGGACTCGAATATTTTGGCTTTTTACAGATTTTTCCGGAATTCCAATATCAATAAGCCGGATTTCTTTCATGACACCCGCTGAAGGGTGGAGTAAATGGCTTTGCTTCCAACAGGCAAGGGCCAGGGTCAAATCGGATTTAACATGTGGACCTATTAATTGCCCGCTGTCAGAGTCCAAACCCGAATTGATGTCCACCGAGACAACAAACTTTTTAAATTGATTGATTTTTGCGATGACTTGTTCAGCGAAGCCGGATGCAGGTTTATTTAATCCCGTCCCGAAAACGGCATCAATGATGATGTCGCAATGGCGCAGTTTATGGTCATACTGGTTCAAGTTATCCGCGTCTAACTCGTTTACCTGAACCCCGATATTTTGCGCTGAAAGAGCGTTAACGCCTGCACCACCTTTTAACTCAGAAAATTTCCCAGCTAAAAGGACCCGTATGTCAGAGCCCAGATTAAAAAGATGCCGTGCGATGACAAAACCATCCCCACCATTATTACCTTTACCGCAAAATACGAAAATCTTTTTTTGGGAGAGGTCTGGAAAATGTTTTTGCAGGTCCTTAAAGATTCCAACTCCTGCATTTTCCATAAGAGTGATGCCTGGAATTCCAAGCTCATCAATGGCATGGCGGTCGATGGCCTGCATTTGTTTTGCTGTAACGACGGGAAGCAAAGAAATTCTCCATTTACTACATGGTTATTTGACAATATACCTTAATCTATTACCTTTTATTTTTCATTTAGAATGACTTGACCTGTCTCGGTGATAAGGTAATTGCATACATTGGCACCTTGATGGAAAAATAGATGTCCTAACATTTCAGCTCTTTATAATCCTGCAGTCGTTTGCCTTTTTCATCCTGAAAGCAATCCTTTGTTATTTTCATTTTATACATTCTATCCAAACGGAAATTGCGAAAATCATCGCGCATTTCGCACCATCCTAAAAGGAGCCATACAGGGCCGAAGAATGCCAGGCATAGCGGTCGCACCCGTCGGGTTGATACCTGGCCATCTTCTCTTGTGTAGCTGAATTTCACATAATTTTTGCTGCGGATAGCCCGGCGAGCTGCTGTGAAATCAATAGTAATAACGGGCTTTACTTGGGTGGGCAATGAAAACAAAAAAGTCTCAGCAATTTCTTGTTGCAGGCTCTCAGGTAGGACGGAAGTGATTTTATCAATGGCCTGATGTGCGGCTTTAATCAGCCCCTTATCGCCCCAGCTTTCCACCATTTGTGCTCCCAGCATCAATGCATCCAGTTCCTCAATATCAAACATTAATGGGCGCACTACATAATTTTTATCAAGCAAATAGCCTACGCCGGGCTCCCCAATAATTGGGACGTTGGATGCTCCTAGATCGGCAATATCGCGGTATATGGTGCGTACGCTTACCTCCAGTTTCCTGGATAGAGATTTAGCAGTCACGACTTGTCTGCGTGCTTTTAGATATTCGACTATGCGGAATAGTCGATCTGCTCTACGCATTACACCTCCTTATTTAAATTAATCCTACACTACTGTCACGCTACTGACAACACGCTGTCAGTAGTGCTGTGGATAATGCTAAAAAAAACTTGAAAGAGTCGAATAATTTAATTATCAAAGGAGGCTATCGTGACTACTATTCCCAATGGATTTACTTCCGTAACACCCTATGTCGTAATGGATGATGCGGCGGCGGCTGTTAAGTTTTATAGAAAAGCATTTGGTGCAGAAGAAAAAATGTGTCTCTCTACGCCTGACGGAAAAGTGATGTATGCCGAGATACAGGTAGGCAATGCTCGTATAATGATGGGTGGGCCTTGTCCTGAATCGGGAGGTGATCTGACAAAATCAGCTAAAAGTCTCGGTGGCTCACCTATATCCTTTTATGTTTATGTTGAGGATGTGGAGACAGCTTTTAATAAAGCAAAAGAGGCGGGAATGACCGAGAAAAAAGGTATTGAAAATATGTTCTGGGGTGATCGAATGGGAACCCTCACTGATCCGTTTGATGTGGAATGGACCATCGCGGAACATGTACGAGATGTCCCGTTGGAAGAAATGGAAGAGGTTATGAAAAATATGGCTTGCTAACACTCCGATTGCAGGGGGTGAAAATTAATGCTGGCTAATTATTTTAGGATTGGCAAGGAGGAAAAATTTATGGGCAACATAAACAACAGTATAAATTATATTGAACTGCCTATGGTTAAAAACGATGAAACAAAAAAATTCTATAATCAGGTGTTTGGGTGGGAGTTTGCGGATTGGGGACCTGATTATATTAGTTTTTCCGGGGCAAATATTGATGGGGGTTTTAATGGGGTAGGGGACGCCGAGGTATCAAACTCAGGTGTTCTTGTGGTTTTATATGCTAATGACCTTGATCAAAAGCTTGAAGAAGTGAAAAGTGCTGGTGGAGAAATCTCAAAACCTGTTTTTGAGTTTCCCGGAGGAAAGAGATTCCACTTCCGTGACCCAAATGGAAATGAACTTGCTGTATGGTCAGAATAATTTTTGCAGAGAGTAACAGTGATAAAACGATGTGCATGGGTGGGTAATAATTCAAAGCCGCTGGATATTAAATATCATGATGAAGAATGGGGTGTTCCTGTTCATGATGAAAGAACATTATTCGAGTTTCTAATTTTGGAAGGCGCACAGGCAGGACTCAGTTGGACTACCATCCTTAAAAAACGTGAAAATTATCGCAAGGCCTATGACAATTTTAATCCCAAAAAAGTCTCTAAATATAATGACACCAAACAACAGGAGCTCCTGCTGAATGAAGGCATTGTACGAAATCGCTTAAAAGTTGCGGCTTCTGTTACCAATGCCAAGGCATTTATAGCGGTGCAAAAGGAATTTGGGGGCTTCGATAAATATATCTGGGGGTTTGTCGGTGGCAAAGCCATGCAAAATAGATGGGAGTCTTTGGAAGCACTCCCCGCAACGACAAAGGAATCGGAAACGATGAGCAAAGATTTAAAAAAACGGGGTTTTAAATTTGTAGGTTCTACTATCTGCTATGCCTTCATGCAGGCAACAGGTATGGTCAATGATCATACTACCGATTGCTATAGGCATAAAGAACTGCTTGATTGAGCTTTATTCTCTTCTTGTCAGAAGCTGACGCAGTTAGCAATCACACAAAAACTGTATATGGGTAATCGTTGGATTCATTGAGAGCCATTTCCTCCCGAGTGGGTGCCAGTCCGTTGACTACTCCAAACAGGTGAGGACAATCATAGCCGAGTTGGACTTTCTTTTCGCGCTCAAGGGAATTGAAATGTTCCGGGTCGACAAGGAATGCTCGATTGAAGAAATATTGGGTGATAAAGCTACCCAGGAATACAGATTTGCCTTTTAGTTCAGGAAGGAGTGTCAATTTTTCCGGTAAACTGTCATGGTTATAGTTAAAAGAAAAGCGGACTAACACATCGTATAAAAAACAAAAGTGGTAGGTGTTCATATGATGCCAGCAGGATTTTTCGTTTAACCCAACCTGTAATATATTCAAAATATCTTTAAGGCTGAGCAGGGAGTTGCTTCTGCCTGCATGAGGGTAGAATTGTTGAAAATCTTCTCTCCAGTACATTTTGGGCTGGCGTTCAATGAATGATAAAACCTCCTCATCCTGATTTAAGGCGACTTCAATAAAATGGCGAGGATCAAAATTGGAATCGTAATCTGTATCCGGAGAAGTGGCTTGATTGCCAGGAGATGAGGTTTCGTAAATATTATTTTTGAAAACCAACATTTGAAAAGACTCTTGAAATATTTCGCTCTATTATACCCTAACTTTAAGGTCAGTTTTGACCTGCAACCCTTACTTAAGAAGAAATAAAACCCTTGAATAAAAATATTTATAATTTTGAAGTAGAAAATATTGATAAAGAACCCGTCAATCTTTCCTCCTTTCAAGGACAGGTTTTGCTGATTGTCAATGTGGCTTCTGAATGTGGGTTCACCCCGCAATATTTGGATTTGCAAAACCTATATGAAAAATATAAGGATCAAGGATTGAGTGTTCTGGCTTTTCCTTGCAACGATTTTGGTTCTCAGGAACCGGGGACTAACGAAAGTATAAAAGAATTTTGCCATAAAAACTATCAAGTGACATTTGATCTTATGAATAAGGTGTCTGTTTTGGGTGCGGAGAAATTCCCTCTTTATCAATATATATATAATTGTCGTCTGAAGCATCAGGGAAGGGGAGTGGTATCCCAACTATTTAAGCTGGTTAAACCCGTGTTGTATCGAATTAAAGGGATGCCGATTCCTGAAAAAAATGAGGCTCAATGGAATTTCCATAAATTTCTGGTTGGAAAAAATGGAGTTCCGGTAGCAAGTTTTTTGAGCGAGGTGAGTCCAGACGCCAGTATCTTTATTCAAAAGCTTGAAGAGGAGTTGCGAAAATAAAAACCCGTATTGAGATTTATTTAGGGTGAATAAGGGGTTTCCACACTCGTCTTGAATTGGGTTTCTTCTCCATCAGGAATGAGTCTGTTGACAACCCCAAATAAGCAGGGATCAGTAAGATTTAAGCGCTTCTTTTCTTCTGCGGACATATTATTGTAACGTTCAGCATTCATTAAAAATGCTGTCCCGAAAAAATAATTGTCAAGAAAATGGTCGAAATCAATAATTTCTCCCTTAAGATTGGGAAACATTTCTTTTCTTTCTTCGGGTTCCAGGTAGCTGTACTCTTCATAGGAGCCATGCAGACTGTCAAACAAATATGTCATGTGATAGGCGTTCATGGAATACCAACGGCTTTTGTTTACCAATCCTTCAAGGAGTGACTGTGAGAAAATTTTTAATAATGAAACAGAACCAAACCTTGATGCATGAGGAAACAAAGTCTTAAAATGACTCTGGCTTTCCTGTTGAGGAAGTTGTTCTAATCCGTTAAATATTTCACGGTCAGTAGTCAGAGATTTGAAAATAAAATCATAGGGGTCCAGATATTGCTGGATTCCATTTTCTGGATTCGAGTCGTTACTTATATCGTAAATATTTTTTTTAAAAATTAGCATGAATAAATTTGAACATTGAAAATTAATGGTTCAGTTTATCATGGAACCAAAGGGTTTCGGTATGCTTGAAAGTAAAGATCCTTTATGGAGTGCATTGGGTAAATTGCTTGAACCTTCCCAATTGAATATTTATTGGGAAATGATTTCCCATTATCGTCAAGGCCCATCAAAAATTCAGGATTGGGATTCCATTAAGAGTCCAGATTCGGAGAGCTTGCTGGATTATTCCCGCTTGCCATCCCCCGAAGATTCAAAGACGGCGCAACAATTATCCAAGCTTGTTGTGGGCAAACTTAATGGCGGCATGGGAACCAGCATGGGTTGTATGGGGCCAAAGTCTCTGGTGATGGTGCGAAATAATAAATCATTTCTGGATTTGATCCTGGAGCAGGTTGAGAACCTGAACCGTGAATGGAAGCAGAAAATTCCTGTTCTATTGATGAACAGTTTTTACACGCATAAAGATACCCAGGCCCATCTAAATTCACTGAATTTTTCCTCAGAAATAATTGGTTTTCAGCAAAATAAATTTCCACGCTTGCATGCGGGGAACCTGAATCCACTTACTCCGGAAAAATGGGGGGACCAGACATTTTACCCACCAGGGCATGGGGATTTTTTTCAATGTGTGTCCCAACAGGGGATCTTGCAAAGGCTGATTGATGAAGGCAGGGAAATTCTCTTTATGTCTAATGCCGATAATCTCGGGGCAGTCATGGATCCAGTCATTTTGAACTATATGGATGAATTCAATATTCCTTTCCTAATGGAAATGACTCCCAAGACTTCAGCAGATGTCAAAGGGGGTACCCTTTACCAGGTAGATGGAAAACTCAAATTATTGGAAATTGCTCAGGTTCCTGATGACAAAGTTGACGATTTTTGTGATCAGAATAAGTTCAAAGTGTTTAATACCAACAATATCTGGGTCAACCTGATTGCTTTGAACAAAAGGCTGAGTCAGGGGCCATTAAATTTGACGGTTTTGGTAAATGAAAAGAAGCTAGGGGATACTCCCATTGTGCAACTTGAAACGGCTATAGGTTCTGCTTTGGAATGCTTCGAGGGTGCGGTAGGACTAACAGTTTCGCGTGTGCGTTTTCTGCCGGTTAAAAAAACGGATGATTTACTGTTGGTGCGTTCCAATCTTTTTAACCTGGATAAGGGGCAATTAAAACGAAATCCAATAAGAAAGTCGAAACAGTTACCAAAGATAAACCTGGGAAATTTTCTGCAAAATATAGAAAATTTTCAAAATAGTTTTCCAATCATTCCAGACCTTATTGATTTGGAAGAGTTGATGATTAAGGGTGATGTGCGCTTTGAGGGAAAGGCTTCCCTCAAAGGAAAGGTGAATTTGGAGGGTTTAAAAAATGTTTTGGTGCTTCCATCAGAAATATTGATAGCCGATGAGAGTCGGCAGGGGTGACGGAATTGAATAATGATGGAGAGAATGTTTAACTCTGTTTTAATCTCGGCATAAATGCCTCTGGATTAGTAGGTGAAACGCCTTGAATTTTGTAGGAATAACGGAAATTTTGTTGAATTTTTTGTGATTTGAGGACTTAATATTTGATTTGCAACCTATTGTAAACAAATATATTATTTGCATATATGGAAATAAACGTTGACATGTTTTGACGCATAAGTATACTCTTTGAATTATCGGATTTGGCCCTTGATAATGTAGGAGAAATCTTACTTGGCGGATTTGGTAAAAGTACCCGAAAACTTCAGTCGCTGGGAGTTCAGGTACTGCGAAGTTCTTTGAGAAAACAAGTTTTAAAGTTCACTAAGGGAGGGGGCCGGTTCCCTGGAATTAGCCTCATTTAGAATATAAGTAGGTGAACGTTTGTTAACTAGGGTAAGGGAGAATTAAAAATGAAAAAACTCGCTGTTGTACTACTTGTTGCTGTTGCATCTTTTTGTCTCGCCAGTTCCGCATTTGCAGGGTCGTTGGCTCCGGGTGCAATGACTAAATGTAATAATGCTAAATCTATCACCCTGGAAAATACGGGTGGCGGAGCGATTGATCGCGGTGAAGGAAATGCTTCAATTTGGAAATCTTCAAACTTTACTACCGTTCCTGTAAGCTTGAGTCCGACTGCTAACCAAGGTTTCTCGACGGATGGTGGTGGAGCGGCTGGCAATTCTTATGTGAAAATGCCCAGTAAGCACTCTATGGGACAAACTAAAGTAACCTTGATGGGCCAAAGCAATTTCAGCCGTGGCGATTCCATTGGAGACATCAGTGGTGAAGTTAGAATCACCAATACGGGTACAACCAATCTTAATGTAAGCTGTGGTTAATAAATTTTAAAATTAAAGCCGACCTGGTTTTCCAGGTCGGCTTTTCTTTTGCCTGAATTTAGAAATTCCCCCAAAACTCTTCTCAATAGTAAAGAAGAATCCCTCCTGCTAGAATAATTCTATAAATGATAAAGGGTAACAGTCCTACCCTCGCAACGATCTTAAGCAACAGCTGAATTGCAAATAAACCGACCAGGAAGCTTATTCCCAAGCCCAATAGCATGTGGAGATTGGAATAGGTCTGCTCCGAAGGGGGTTGTGTAATAAACTGCAATAGCTTGTGCATGCCCGCCGCAAAGATAATTGGAGTACCCAGAAGAAAAGAAAATCGGGTTGCAGAAGTATGCGAGAGGTTAGTGAAAAGTCCTGCGGCAATGGTAATTCCAGAGCGTGAGGTCCCTGGTAATAAGGCTATGGCCTGAGCAAAACCGATAAATAAAACTTTTTGCAAACTGAGTTGGTTTAATTCCGCCGTCGGGTTGGTGCTTTTTGAATTATAGCGATCCGCCCCAACAAATATGAAAGACCAGAATAAGAGGTTACACCCTACAAAAGTTGGGCCTCTCAAATTGGCTTCGATCCAACCCTCCCCAAATAGACCTACCAGTCCGGCAGGGAAAGATGCCAGAATAATGCACCATGCAAGGTGATGGACTTTGCTCTTTCGGTCAAACAGGCCTATCGCTAAATCTTTTAGATCTTTCCTGAAAAAGATTATTATTGCCAGAAGGGTACCTAAATGCAAAATGGCATCCAGGGCCAGGCCTTGGTCTTCAAAATTGAAGACCATCGGAGCCAATATCAAATGCCCGGAACTGGAAACAGGCAAAAACTCTGTGAGTCCCTGAATAATGCTCAATAAAATAATCTGAAATAATTCCATATAATCCTGATGAATCCTTTTTTACGTAAGCCAGAGGGGAAAATTAATTGGACCTGGGTTTTGATGGTGGTAGGACTCATTGCCCTCCACAACCAGCATCTTATCAAAACCGATCCGGAAAATACTTATCCCAAGCGTATCCGTCGGGCGCTTCGACTTTGGGTCAATCCCGCTGAAACCGAATTGGAAAAACATCTCATTGGCAAAGGTATTGTCTGTGAAGAGCCTGCGCTCCTTTATCAAAAAGTGGCGGGGGCAACAGTAGTAATTAATACCAATGGGGCCATAGGCTCGGGAGTGTTCATTGGTCCCCGGCTTATTGCTACAGCAAATCATGTGGTGGATGGAAAAAATTTAAAAGTACTTCTTCCACAATTAGAAGAAGATAATCTGGCGAAGCCTGGAAGACCGATTGCAGTGGATTTTGTCAATCGAATAAAGGGACTGGATTTAGCGTTCGTGACGACACGGCATCCCCACCACTCCTGGCTCAACCTGGAAAGAAATCTTCAATTGGATACCAATATGATCATCGTTGGTCATCCCAAGGCAAAATACTACTCCCTGCAAAAGGCTAGAATCAAGAAAAAAGCATCCATGTCCTCCTCAGAATTTGTAATTTTTAAGGACAATGAAATATTTTTCGGCAACTCAGGAGGGGCAATGGTCAATTGTAATGGAAACCTTGTGGGGGTGGTATCCATGATGTCTAATTTTCAGAACAGTATGCTCAAGCAGGGTATAGGAATTAATGCCAATACCATTGGACGGTATGTGCAGAATTTAAAGTTGGGATGATTCAAATATCCTGACGTGGATACTTCAGGTTTAGGTTTGCCGGGTTTTATAAATTATGTTATGTTACGCGGGCAATCAGCCCGATTCCCTTGGAAATTAATAGGTTGCCTCCTCACGAACCCTGGCTGACCAGGATGTTTTTTGCGGTTTAGCCTATCCTAGTTTAATGTTTGAGAATCCTGTTTTCTTCGTGATTATCAGTAGTCAGGGCATGATCGGGAACCGTCACAGATAACGTATTTGAGTCATGAGAGAATTTTCAAGAATTCAGCGCCTTCCTCCCTATGTATTAGGGATC
>JABIXH010000283.1 GCA_018664975.1 Nitrospina sp.
GAATATATTTTCAAACACCTACCGCAAATGGGTGATCGAAAAACCCTTTGCAAGCCTGATCGTGGTTTTTCTGGTTGTGGGTTATTTTTCATATCATATTCCAAGTTTTAAACTTGACGCTTCTGCCGAATCCCTCGTTTTGGAAAACGATAACTCCCTGCAATATTACCGGAAGATCAGCAAGTCCTACGGCTCCGATGATTTCCTTATAATCACTTACGCTCCGTTCAAGGATTTGATGTCCGATGAAGTCCTTGCAGATTTAAGATTGATGAGTGATGAGCTTACCAGCCTGGACCGGGTTCACTCTATAGACAGCATTCTGAATGTTCCTTTGCTGAACAGTCCACGTGTGGAAATATCCAAACTGGCTACTGATATTCGCACTCTGGAGACCCCCGGCATAGACCGGGAACTGGCCCGTATTGAATTCCTTGAAAGTCCTATTTACAAAAACCTGCTGTTGAGTCCTGATGGAAAAATCACCATCATTCGAATCAATTTCAAACGTGATGAGAAATATTTTTCCCTGATGTATCGACGCAACGACCTGCGCGACAAAAAAAAGGAGTCCGGCCTCAATAAAAAGGAAGAAGCATTATTCATCAAAGCCCGTAAGGAATTCCTCGATTACCATGCCACAGTTCTCGATGAAGAAGACCAACTCATTAAAACTGTTCGAGATATTATGGATCGGCACCGTGATCGGGCCGAGATGTTCCTCGGCGGCGTTCCCATGATCACAACAGATATGATCGGTTTTATCGAACACGATTTGGAAACATTTGGATTAGGGGTGCTGGCCTTCCTGACCCTGATGCTCAGTCTATTCTTTAAAAAGCTTCGTTGGGTGGCCTTACCCATGGGTTGCTGTATCATCACCGTCCTGGTAATGGTAGGGTTTTTGGGATTGATGGATTGGAGAGTAACGGTGATCTCATCCAATTTCGTTTCAATTCTACTTATTATCACCATGTCGCTGACCATCCACTTGATTGTGCGTTACCGGGATATCAACGACAGCAACCCCGGCCAAAACCAGAAGGAGCTGGTTTGGGAAACAATCCGACTCATGGCTCAGCCATGTTTTTATACCGCAATCACCACCATTGTTGCTTTTATCTCCCTCATTATCAGCGGTATCCGTCCGGTCATTGATTTCGGTTGGATCATGACCCTGGGAATCGCTCTGGCATTCGGACTAAACTTCATTTTTTTTCCTGCGGCACTGACTTTATTGGAGGCGGAGCCTCCTGGTTTCGCGAAGGACAGTACCCGTCGTGTCACCCTGGCTATTGCGGCATTCACCCACCGGTATCGCAATGCCATATTGTATGGCTCGCTCCTGCTCGCAGTAGTGAGTGCTATCGGGGTTTCTAAATTGGAGGTGGAAAACCGTTTCATCGACCATTTCAAAAGCAACACCGAAATTTATCGCGGAATGGAAGTGATAGACCAACAGTTGGGAGGAACAACTCCTCTTGACATCGTTATGAATCCAGACCAGAAGTATTTTGATTATCTCAAAGAAACTAATGAGAAGAAAAACGAGAAGGAAGCTTTTGATGACCCCTTCGCTGAAGCGTCAGAGGAGGTCGAATTAAATTATTGGTTCAACTCCAATATGCTTGACCGGGTAGAAAAAATTCATGACTATCTTGATAGCCTGCCAGAAGTAGGAAAAGTCCAGTCCATATCTACCTTGATTAAAGTTTTCACCCAACTTGATAAAGGCCGCAAGCCGGATGATTATGATTTGGCCCTCATTCGCAAGCTCATGCCTGAAAACGTAAAGGATTCTCTGGTCAATCCTTATTTGTCCCAAGACGCCAACCAGATACATATCAATATGAGGTTGATTGAGTCAGACCCCACCTTGAGGCGCTCACAACTTATAGAAAAAATTCGCACACATCTTGTAGAAGAACTAAAGTTTGATCCCGAAACCATCCACTTTACTGGAATGGTGGTGCTTTATAACAATATGCTTCAGAGCCTGTATCGATCGCAGATTCTCACTATCGGAACCGTTTTTGTGGCCATCATGTTGATGTTCATGATTTTATTTAGAAATGTGGCCCTGGCGTTGATCGGCATCGTCCCCAATCTCCTGGCGGCGGGAACAGTATTAAGCCTTATGGGCTGGTTGGGAATTCCGCTGGATATGATGACCATCACTATAGCCGCCATCACAGTGGGGATAGCGGTCGACGATACGATCCACTACATCCATCGTTTTCAAACCGAGTTTAAGGTAGATCAGGATTATAGGGCGACCATGGACCGTTGCCATGGAAGCATTGGCAAAGCAATGTATTACACATCTGTAACCATTACCCTTGGTTTTTCGATTCTGGCGCTATCCGAGTTTATGCCCACCATCTATTTCGGTTTGCTGACTGGCGCGGCTATGGTAGTAGCCTTGATCGGCGCGCTTACCCTTCTTCCTCTTCTGATCGTGGTCTTTAAACCCCTCCAAACCCCGCACAGGTCATTACCTAGATAACTCCTTTGCCGCCGAATTAGAACTATTGCATTTTGATTTCAGCGTCACGCTGACCACGGGAAACAAAACGGAAGGGAAGCACCTGCCCCCCTTTAGAGGTGAGTTCTTCTATCACAGTTTGCTTTTTTGCCGGAGGCACAATGAAGGCGACACATCCCCCTCCGCCCGCACCACAAACCTTTCCGGCCAAAGCACCCTTATTCATGGCGCTACGCATCAACCGGTCCATCTGTGTAGTGCTGATATTGGGAGCTAATTGTTTTCTGGCTTTCCATTCCCGAGCAAAAATCGGAGCCAAGCTTTTCAGGTTTCCCCGACTCAATACTTTCTCCATCTCTACGGCACAGTCCCGAATGGATTTCAGATGACGGATTACTGTCCGGTTTCCATCCAATGCCTTTTTTGTTACCTCCCAATTATTGATACCTGAGTTTCGAGGTTTGCCGGTATAACACAGGATAAAGTTTCGGGTCAGTTCAGCGGGGCTTATGGAAAATTTTTGAGTCTCAGTCCTGCGAACTCCCGGCAGGATTTTTCTCACTCCCCCATACATTGCCGGATAATAATCCTGACATCCTGCGGGAACCTTGATGACTTGGGTCTCAATATTTTTGGCAATTTCAATCATCTCTGCCTTGCGATAACCCCGTTTGGTAAAACGGTTGAGTGCGCCATGCAGGGCAATATTTAATGCAGAAGAGCCGCCAATGCCCGATCCCTGCGGAGCCCGACAGTCGGAAATTATTTCCAGCCCGGATTGGGGTTGATAGAACTTCAACGTCCGTACTATGAGTTCCAGAGGATGGTTATCAGGAATTTTCCCCAGCGAGGAAAAGTTGTCACGCAAACCCAAATCGCGGGAAGTCAAAAACACCCGCTGATCTTTGCGGGGAATAATTTCTACCGTTGCGTAAAGGTCGATCGCCGCATTGAGGGTAGGGGGATTATCAAAAAACAGGTGCAAAGGCCAGATATCAAGCGTTCCTCCGGCCAAATCGATGCGGGTGGGAGCAGAGCTTTTAATAACCCGGAATGCTTTGCTCAAATCTCTCAGAGGTTTTCCGCCTCTGCCTTGCTGTTGATTTCAAGATCGTTAATCTTTTTGGTCAGTTTGCTGACCAGAGCCGCATAAGATTCCGTACTGATTATTTTTGAAAATTGCGACCGATAGTTACGAATCAAGCTAACCCCCTCTATTACAAAGTCGTAAACCAGCCACTGCCCATTTTCTTTAAGCAGTTTATAATCAACATCGACCACTCCATCTTTACGAACAATTTGGGTTTTGACCATGGCATATTGCCCTTTAACTTGTTCACCTACATAGTTGATGGTCTCATCCTGATAATTTTCAATCTTGCTGGCGTAGGAGTTTTCAAGCAGTTGCTTAAAGAGATCGGTGAATTCTTCGCGCTCCTGGTCACTACGATCCTTGAAGTTTTTAGCCAAAGACCGCATCACCATTTGCCTATAATTAAATCGCAAAGCAATCACCTTACGCAACTTTTCCCTTCTCAGAGGCGGATTTTTCTGAAGGTTTTTATCAGAAACAATCTCCAGGACCTGATCGATGGTTCCTTTCAAATCTGCAGTAATTTGAGATTCCGCAAACACCTGACCGGAAACCAAAAATAATGAAACCGCAAATAATATATATGCTGAAATATATTTTCTGTTCATCAAAAATTCCTCAAAGTTAGTTCTAATCCGCCATCATTAAAGGCAACTTTAGCAAATATGGTTTTTCTAATCAAGCATCCTTCCTTTGCAGGCCCATCCAGAACAATCTTCCCTTATCTCGGAACCACAAATTGCCGATTAATTAATAAAGGGCCAAAGACTCCTTATAAAGGAACATGAGCCAATGAGGTTTCAGGCCTTAACTTAATACATAGTTTTAATAAATTGCTTAAAAGATTGACAAAAATCAAGCAATTTCATATAGTGGTTTAATCCTTATGTTTCAATAAAGACCAAATTAATCAATAATTTATATGGGGTATCCTTTTGTGAGCCATTCCCGTATTCCTCTGTTCCTGAAACTATGCATCGCATATTTTGGCATTGTGCTGGCAGGGTGCGGCACAGTGGACCTGGAAATTCATCAGGGCCACACAAATTCAAAAATGCAACCCCGATCCGTAGCTATTTTGCCCTTTACCCTGGAGGACCTGGACCCCGAAAAAGTTTCTCCTCACGAACTGTTTCGCGCCTGTTTTTTCAATTATTTTACCTATCTGGGTTATGTCGATATGCCCCTGAATACCATTGACCAAAAATTGAACCAGGCAGGGCTTACCGATACCAATAAAATTTTGGAACTGAGTCATAATGAACTTCGGGAAGTCCTGGGTGTTGATGCTGTGATTCGAGGTCGGGTTTTGTCTGCTGGTAATTTTACCGGTGGAATTCATGCCGAAACTTCGATCAAAGCAAAAATTGACATGCTAGACCTGAGAACGGGGGATATTCTCTGGGAAACAGAGCATAGAGAAATGACTTATTCAGGAATTTTTTCACCCACTATTGTCCAGATCATTCAGGATCAAATGGATAACGTAAAAGTTCACCAGGCCTACCTCAAAGCCGCAAAGATATTCTCGCTAAATATAATGAAAGAAATTCCTGACCCTGCTGATAGCTGGACAGAAGAAATTCGCTTACCCAAAATTACCAGCATCGAAACCAACTTGAAACCAAACCTGAAGCTGAACTCCAATGACCGAATTTACGTAAACATGAAAGGCGATCCGGGACTGACCGGGTATTTCGATATAGGAAGTTGGAAATCAAATATACCCTTAAAAGAAATCGTACCAGGCCTCTACACGGGGAGCTACACCATTAAGGCATCCGATGATGTGTCCAGTTCTTTGATCATCGGCACACTAAAAAATAAAAACGGCCTCACCGGGAAAAAATTCTATAAAGATGGTATGGCCCAATTTAACACAGCGTCCACTCACTAAACATGACCTTGCAGACAGCCAAAAGTATTTTAAATTTAGGAGGATACCGATATTTGGGAATGCTTCTTTTGGTAATTCTGGTTTCGGGTTGTGCTTCCGATCTGCAAACCAAAGTGGCCGGAAACCTGAATAGCCTGTCTAAAAATCAGACCGTAGCCATCCTGCCCATTGAAACAAGCCATTCAGGACAACAAGAAATGGCAAACATGTTTCGACAAGGCTTATATGCCAACCTCAAGCAATCCAAGTTCAACTTATTGGAAAAATATATTGTAGACGGCCTGCTCAAGCAGAACAAGCTGGACGATCCTGCTGGCTTTCTCGCTATAAACCCCATGCAATTTGGTGAAATTCTGGGTGCTGATGCCATCGTATTCAGCCGAATCAACAAAGTGGAGCGGAGTTACTTTGTGGTTCATTCATCTATAGAGCTTAGCGTCTCTATACAAATGGTAGACACACGTACAGGTGAAGTCCTCTGGCGAGCCGAGCAAACAGAGCAGGATTTTTCCGGTATCGGGAAAATCCCCACCGGAATCACCACCGCCCTGCTTGCTCCCATTCAATTTGTTACCAACAAATTTAACCTCCGCAAGATGACTTCCAAAATGGTCGACAAGCTGACTGCCCTGGTAAAAAATCCGGAAAACGCAGAAAAAAATTCTACCTTTGATACAACGGTCATCGCTAAAAATGCTACCACCGATTTGAAAAAAATTGAAGAGCTTCAGCAACTCAAGGCCGAATGGAGCCGTGCACTGGATCTGGAAGCGGAAAATGAACCTGATCTGCCAAACGATGTAAAACAACCGGCTACCCAAAAAGAGATGCTGACCCTGAAAACTCCTTCTTCACCCCCAGCACCTGAAAAGATGCAGGAAATTCAAGTTGGAACACCTCTGGATTCCGATTTTCATGCGGTAGATGCAGAAATGGCCCCGCTTCCAAATGTTAATAAACCTCAGATAATGCCTGTATCCCTGAATGCATTAAACACAACTTTTGCAACACCGGAAAAAGTAGAGAGCCGTGGAAAATATTCTCAAAGAAAAATTAAACCCGGAACAACTAATAAAAAGAATGCAAAGCCCTCTTCGGCTTTATTTACTGTACAGGTGGGGGCTTACAAAACGAAAGCCTACGCTCAAAGCCTTTTAAACAAACTGGTAAAAAAAGGCTATAACGCTTTTGTGACCCACAACAAGGTTTACCGGGTGCAAGTAGACAAATTTGCAAGAAAAGAGGATGCTTTAAAGCTCGCCCAGGGAATTCAGCAAAAAGAAAAACTGAAAAACTTTGTGACAAGGGTGCAACCGGGTTAGTCACCGAACTCTCTTAAAACCTCAAGAATTTTTTCGGGCTCCGCTCTCCGCGTATAGTCTGCATCCACAAACGCGTACTGGATAATTCCCTTCCTATCCACAACATACGTTGCAGGAATGGGAAGCTCCACCGTCTCCGTTCCATTTATAGCGACCAGATCCCAATTAAAATTCTCCTTAAATAGGGGAATCAGCTCTTTAGCTGGTTCAAAAACCAATCCAAATTTTTTGGCGACCTGATTGTTCGGGTCGCTTAATACCGGGAACTCCAGTTCATATTTTTCACGGGTGGTGAGAGAATAATCTGGCAATTCCGGAGAAATCGCCAAGAGAGTCGCGTTGCTTATTTTTATTTCCGGCAGGACTTTTTGCAAGGCCCGTAACTCGAGATGACAATAGGGACACCAACCCCCTCGATAGAAACTGATGACCAACGGGCCGTTTTTTAACAATTGATCTGATGATCTTTTCTCGCCCAGCGCATCGGTCAACTCAAAAGAGGGAACACTATCTCCTATTTTTAAAGCGTTAGCCTCCAGGTTTCTCTCTCCCAATTCAGTGGAGGTTTTAATAATGGTATCCAGTACATTCTCTGGGATTTTAGGAATCATTTCTTTTTGAAAATCCTGAATTTCATGTTTTAACGACATACTTCCCTCTCCTTTTTTCTGGATAATTTTAGGATACCGATTCGGGCAACATTTCGGCAAATTGTTTGGCAATACCTATTGGGCTGTTTTGAAAGTCTTTTTGAAACTGTATGGCAAAAATATCTATAAAAATATCCTCCTGCCCTTCTTCGATGGCCTGTAAAGTTCCGTTCGCGGTTTCTTCCGGTGAACTTTTTTCCATGGGAAAATCTTTTGCCATGTCTGTGTCGATAGGTCCCGGATACACTCCCAATACATGTGTCCCCTGGTGAGCAAGCTCTGCCCGGACTCCCTGGGTTAATGAATAAAGAGCCGCTTTCGATGCAGAATAAGAACCTAGAACAGGGAAGTTGGCGAGGCTGGCAACAGAGAGGACATTGGCAATCGCTCCACCTCCATTTTCTTTCAGAACCGGAGCAAATGCGCGGATCATTGAAAGGGTTCCAAAATAATTCACTTCCATTTCCTGACGAGCGGAACTTAAAGTCTCCCCTGCAATTAATCCCGTGAAGTTGGCAATCCCGGCATTATTGATGAGCAACTCAACATCCCCTTTCACTGCTGAGGCTACTTGTCCTTCATGAGTAATATCAAGAGGTATAAGTTCTAATACATCTTTATATTTTTCCACACAGTCCGGGGAAGATGTTTTAAAGGCTTCGACATCGCGCATTGCGGCATAAACCTTTTTCGCCCCTCTTTTTATCAAAGCTTCTACATAGGCCTTGCCGATTCCCCGGTTCGCACCCGTGACCAATGCTGTTGAATCCTTTATTTTCATTACCCATTCTCCTTAAGCTTAAAAATATAAGTTAGTTGTATAACTAAATTTAGTTTAAAAAATTTAGATTTTTTTAATCCAGGATTTAAGCCTGGCAATCTCACTATCAATGACTTTAGAATCTTTTAAGGCATTCGCCATCAAAGCAGTCCCATGAATGGAAGACATCCAATGCAGGCCTAATTCTTCCGCATCTTTTTTCCTCAATTCGCGAAATTGAGCGATCACCCACTTCAACTGTATCTTAATCAAACCATCTGCCTGCTTTGCAACCGGCATCCTCTCCTTATCCAATTCCTGACAAAGACTGCCAACAGGACATCCATATTTGACCACTTTATGCTTCATCTTTTCCATATCACCCAGCATTCCGACCAGACGGTCTTTGGGATTCGGAAGCTTCTCAAATTCTTCAAACCACGATTCAATGGATTTTTTACGATTATCCAGAACTTCAGAAATCAAATCTGCTTTGGTCTTGAAGTAATAATGCACATTCCCCAATGGAACTCCCGAGTCTTCGGCAATATCCGCTATGGAGGTTTGGTTGAATCCCACCTGATGAAATAATTTCCCTGCGGATTCAATCAACTTTTCTTTTTTATCGCTGGCTTTTGGCATAACCCTTAGCATTTAGTTGGATGACTAACATAAAATAGGATAGTACCTGGCTTTTGTCAAGATTAAATATTGTTAAATTTTACGATACTTATCCAAAAGATCGAAGAATTTTAGAATTTCATCCTCACTGTTGTAAAAATGTGGAGAAAGGCGGACAAGTCCATCGCGAACCGTGAGCTTGACTTTATTCTCCAGCATATATGAATAGAGTTGGCTGACATCTTTTTCCAGGGTAAAAGAAATATTCCCCGACCGTTCATCCGGTCGGATCGAGCTATAAACTTTTAGTTCGCGCTGGTTGAGTTGTTCGAGAATCGTATCTCCCAAACCCATTAACCTCTTTTCGATATTCTCAATTCCTGTTTCCAGCAACAAGTCCAGAGCGGCCCCAAATGCATGGATACTCATTGTATTGGGCGAACCTTCTTCGAAACGTTGTGCATCCGGTCTGAAAACAAATTCGTAATTCATAAAGTCTGCGGCGTTGACCATATTCCCCCATCCCACCGTAACCGGATAAACCTTTTCCAGAACTTCTCTCGATATATAAAATCCGCCCAGTCCTTCGACACTGAGCATCCACTTATGTCCATCCGCTGAAAGAAAGTCGATATGGTCCCGCTTCACATCCATCGGCAGAATACCCAGACTTTGAATAGCATCGACGCAAAATAAAATACCTTTTTCCTTGCAGAATTCACCTATGCGGTTTAGGTCGCACCGAAAACCGCTATTGCATTCCACCGAACTGATCGAAATAAGTTTCGTTCGTGCATCTACCTGTTTGACCAAATCGTCAAAAAGCACTCGCCCTTCAACAGCATGAACCATGCGGGTTTCAACACCTAACCGTTTCAAGTTCCACCAGGGATAAACATTGGCGGGAAATTCAATATCGGGGATGACTACATTGTCGCCCGACTTCCAACCCAAGCCATTTGCAACAATGGAAAGTCCTTCAGAGGTGTTTTTGACAAAAGCCACCTCATCCGTTCCGGCGTTAATCAGGCGGGCGAAACTTTTTCGGGACTGCTCGATTCCAGCCATCCAGGTTTCATAATGGGCCGTTCCAAAACGGGTGGCATCATCTACAAATGCTGTCACCACTTTACGCACCCGTTCCGGCAAAGGAGCAACTCGAGCATGATCGAAAAAGATCAACTCCTCCGTCACCGGAAACTCTTTTCTTATTTTTTCAATATTCATTTGAAATAACCGATAAACGCAGGTTGTTGATTTTAGCAAACCCCCTCAATACCTCTTCGGGGCATGAATGCACGGGTCAAATATCACATCCCCTTATCAGGGGAGGATCATAATTCTCCTTCTGGGAAGTTCGGGTGTGGATTTTCTCACGGAATTCATGATCCAACCCTCCCCTACCCCCTCCCTATGAAGGGAGGGGAAATTAACTTCCTGCCCCGAATGGGGTACGATTGCTCGCTGGCCCCACGCCTAATGGCGGTAACTCATCGGTGGCTGGTCGCACGCAGGATGGAACGGAAACCATATTTATGCCGGATGCGGTCGATACCCTGGTACAGACCGTCCCAGCATCGCCCTCCTTTGCTATCAAACAAACCTTCCTGCCGATAAGGGGTTGCGGTCAATGAAGTGAACGCAATACCAACAAGGCGCACCCGCACCCGGCGCGTGAACAGCTTGCGGAAAAGCCCCACACCCGTTTTAAATAATGTATGGTCTTCCGCTGTTGGCAGATCCATTGTTTTTGAGCGGGTCACCGTTTTAAAATCGGAGTATCGCAGTTTCAACGTCACCGTACGGGCAAACA
>JABIXH010000284.1 GCA_018664975.1 Nitrospina sp.
CAGTCCAGTTCCGAAGAGACACAAGAAGCCGCTGAAAGTAGCGAGGATTCACAAGGCCCCGAACTCGACAATATGCTCGATGATCTCATCGGCGGTGACATGCAGTCCAGTTCCGAAGAGACACAAGAAGCCGCTGAAAGTAGCGAGGATTCACAAGGCCCCGAACTCGACAATATGCTCGATGATCTCATCGGCGGTGACAATCAAACCTCAACCGAGGAGGAACCCGAAGAATCTCCTTTAGATATGGGTGATGGGGAGAAATCGGAACTAGATACTATGGTCGATGACACCACTAATGATAAAACCGAGTCCGATATGTCAGAATCAGAGGAAGACGTTAGCTCCGATAACGATGATGACCTGGACGGGCTTCTTGACGATATTCTGGATGATGATGAAGATGAGGAAGCTTCCGCATCTGCCTCTGAACCCGAGGTCGAGACACCTGAGACCGAAGCCAGTGTTGACGATATTTTAGGTAACATACTTCCCGATGCCCCAGAGGAAGAAAGCTCAGAGAGTTTAGAACCTGAAACTGAAGAACCTGAAACTGAGCCCGAAACATCAGAAGAACCTGCTGAAGGAGCAGTAGAAACTCAAGAGGCTTCATCTGAAGATCCCTCCTCCCCCGAAGAAATGAGTGAGGAAGATATGTGGGCCGAAGCCTTCGCCGATCAGGATGCTACGGAAGAATCGGCTGAAGCCGGTACCGCCGAAGAATCTGCTGAGGAACCTGCTGAAGCCGCTACCGCTGAAGAAACTGCTGAAGAGTCAGAGGAAGATAAAAGCGAAGAAGACATGTGGGCCGAGGCCTTCGCCGATCAGGATGCCACCGAAGAAACAGCTGAAGCCGCTACCGCCGAAGAAACTGCTGAGGATTCAGAAGAAGAAAAAAGCGAAGAGGACATGTGGGCCGAAGCCTTCGCCGATCAAGAGGCCACCGAAGAAACTGCCGAAGCCGGTACTGCCGAAGAATCTGCCGAAGATGGCGAGGCGGAAGACGATGAGGATGAAGACGAAGAAACTGAGGACGATGAGGATGAGGAAGCTGAAGGCGCTGAGGAGGATGAGGACGAACAAGATGCCGCTGCGGAATTAGGTATCTCAGAAGACGATTATCCTGACGATGACGATGAAGACTATGAAGAAGAGGATGAAGAAGAGGATGCCCGGATAAAAATTGGGCCAATATCTGTTCCCGCCACCCGAACAGGGAAGTTAATGCTTGCAGGAGGAGTTTTAGGGCTGTTAGTCACTGCAGGAGGAGCCTATTTTGCATGGCAAACCTTTGCCCCTCCTGAGTTGACTGAAGTCGCAAAACCCGAAGCAGAAGTTCCTGAAGGAATGACCCCAAAACCAGACAAAGAAAAAGCTCCAGCCGCTTCAGAAGGGGAGTCTCAAAAAGGGCAGTCCGAGAATGCTGAAACAAAAACTCCAGAATCGGAAAAGCTTGAACAACCAACAATTCTCGGGGAAACGAAAGAAGATAAAAACACAGATATAGGCAAGGAACTGGCAGAATCCAAAACTCTCTCTGAGGTGACCGAGTCTACAAAAGATGCCAAAGAAGAATCTGCAGCTCTGAGGGCGGCACTTTCTCCAGAAGCGAAGTTGGTAAAACTATCCACCATCATGCCAGTGGCCTTTGACGTCAATGATATTCGAGTTCTAAGTTTTACTTTGGAGATCACCTTCACAGATGAAGATAGTGCCAGGGTTATGCAAAGCGCGATTCCTATATTTGAGGAAACTACCGTGAATACCATAGAAAAATTTCTGGCAAAAAAATTCTATAACGATATTCTTTATGTTAAGGAAAAATTGGAGAAAAGGCTCCAAATTGCATACAACAAAAGAATTGACAGTAATGGACGGGTCAAGAAAATTAAATTTGAGGATTTTGTTATCCAGTAGCAAAAGGGATTTTAGGCTTCGCGACCTCTGAACAATTTGATAATTTGTTCTTCCTCAGTGGGCCCCTCATTTGAAAGCCCCTCCTTAATCTTCCATAGCAATTTCTGAATTCCTTCCCCAGTCAGAGACGAGATAAAAAAAACAGAAGGATTTAATTCGACCAGAGATGCAAAATGATCCTGGAAATTTTTCTGCGATTGAGGGTCATCTGCTTTAGTGGCCACAAGAATTTGAGGCTTTTTGAATAACTCTGGGCTGAAATTTTTTAATTCCGCTTGAAGCTTATGATAACGGTCCAAAATAGATTTCGGGTCCGGGTCTGAAAAATCTATCAAATGTAAAAGCAAGCGGGTTCTTTCGATATGCTTTAAAAACTGGTGTCCCAGACCCTTCCCTTCATGTGCCCCTTCAATTATTCCAGGGATATCAGCGGCAACAAAGGAAGTCCCTTCTTCCAACCTTACCACGCCCAAATTAGGCACCAGAGTTGTAAAGGGATAGTCTGCTATCTTAGGCCGAGCATTGGAAATTTTTGAAATAAGAGTGGACTTACCGGCGTTAGGAAACCCAATAATACCCACATCAGCCAGAAGTTTGAGTTCGAGAAAAAGTGTCCTTTTCTCTCCCGGCCAACCCGTTTCAACTCTTTTTGGGGCACGCTGGATGGATGATTTAAAACGCAAGTTGCCTCGTCCACCATCCCCACCCTTGGCACTAATGAAATTCTGATCGGGCTGGTTAAGATCCACCAACAGTTCCCCGGAATCAACATCCTTAACCAGAGTTCCTGGCGGAAGGCGTATAATCAGGTTTTTTCCGCTTTTCCCGGTCATCTGTTGACCTCGTCCTGACTTACCATCCTCAGCCTGATATATCTTTTGGTACCGCAAGTCTATCAGTGTGGAAAGGTTGGGGTCGGTTTGGAGTTCTACGCTTCCTCCCTTGCCGCCATCCCCACCATCAGGCCCTCCCAAAGGAATATACTTTTCCCGCCGGAAACTGCAACAACCGTTCCCACCATCCCCCGCCTGCACGGTTATGGTTACCTGATCAATAAACATGGCAACGAGCCCTCCTTTGAAGGGCTATTTAATGTTTCAGTTCTGAAAATATTTAGGAAATCCCGTCAATGGGAAAAGCGGATGGAAATTGAGACGCGTTCAATTTTGTGGGTAGACACTGATTTTTTGCGTTTTGCGGTCCCGATGCTCAAACTTGACCACGCCTGCAACTTTGGAAAAAATAGTATAATCACTTCCTAATCCCACATTGCTCCCAGGGTGGAAGTGGGTACCACGCTGGCGAACCAGTATTTCACCTGCTTTGACTTCCTGTCCTCCGTACCGTTTTACGCCCAGCCTTTGCCCTCTGCTGTCGCGACCATTTGAGGTACTACCTTGTCCTTTTTTATGTGCCATGATTTCCTCTGATTATGGAGCTGAAATTCCGGTAACTTTTAAGCGTGTTAAAGATTGGCGGTGGCCGTTCTTACGCCGATAATTTTTTCTCCGATGTTTCTTAAAAACAATAATTTTCTTACCTCTCAATTGCTCGGTAACCTCACACGCCACGGAGCAACCCTCTACATAGGGGGTGCCAATCTTGATGGAATCCCCTTCACCACAAATAAGAACACTATCCAAATTTATGGTCTCCCCCACATTGCCATCCAGTTTTTCTACCTGAATAACATCACCCTCTGATACCTTGTACTGCTTACCACCTGTTTTAACAACTGCAATCATTTCCAGTCACTCCTAAATATCAATCAAGCTACAGGGATCCCTACGCAGAAAATCCCCATACATTTCAAGATTGGATAAAACGGCTATATTATTAAAAAAATACCCTCTTGTCAAGAAAACGCCCATCGACACAAAGGAATATATCCTGTAAGCTTGGCTCATATTTGTTTCTACTATATAATGAATTCCAGACCAATACCAGTTCTTTAAATGTCCATATGTCTTTGAAAGATAAAGAAAAGTGGGATAAAAAATATGGCTCCGAAGAATATATTAATGGGAAAGAACCGAGTGACTGGCTAATAGAAAATGCCGGTTTACTCAGTACCGGTGGGAAGGCTTTGGACTTAGCGGGGGGAGAAGGAAGAAACTCCGTTTTTGCCGCCAGCAAAGGTTATCAGGTCACTTGTCTGGACATATCAGAAAAAGGATTGCAAAAGGCCCAGGCCCTCGCGCGGGAAAGAAAAACTAAGATTACAACACTTCTCGCCGATCTAAATAATAAATCGCTTCCTGAAAATGAATATGATTTAGTTATATGTTTCAATTTCCTGGATCGCAATATGTTTTCGGGAATCCGCCAGACTTTAAAGTCAGGGGGTTTACTAGTTTACGAAACCTTCACCCTTGACTACCTGAAATATAGCAGTTTTAAAAAAGAGTGGGTTCTGGAGATCAACGAGTTATTGCACGTATTTAGCGATTTTCGTATCTTGAGATACAGGGAAGTGGATGAAGACCCCAAAGCATACGCTTCGCTGGTCGCACAAAAACCCTAGCAATTTACAGGCTTTTTTTACGAGCATCATGAAATACCACCGACATATTCATTTCATTCTTTTTATCTTGGTCTTGGTAGTTTCCGGTTGCGCCTCGACCAAGGAGAAAAAACTTGAAACCAAAGGATTCACTCTCTCATACAAAGACAAAGTGTCCGCAGATTCTTCCATCAGCAAGGTGGAACTTGGGCATCCCCTTAAACTATCTGAAACTGAAGTTAGGAGACATTTAAAGTCTTTGGTATTCGAAGAGCTGTCTCTGTTCGGCAAGAAAAAACCTGTTTTTCTCCCGCACGATTTAGACCGTATCGGACGGCTACTCACCAAAGCCCTCCAACACGCTCCCAATAACAAAATCATTCATTATGAACTGGAAACTCCACGAGGAGCAACATCAGGAGATGTTTTCGCCAGCAAAAAGTTCATTCATTGGCGATTTGACTCTATAAAGGGGATGGAGTTTTCGGGGCGGTCTTATACCAGTTTGGGGAATGTTAATTGGAGGATGGTGCCTCAGTCAGGGCAAAAATACCATGCAGTTAAAAAACTTCTAGGAAACCAGGCACAGGAAAACTGGATTTTTGCTAAACTCCATCCTTCCTCCAAAATGAAGAGAAAAGCCCGGCAGAAAAGCCCCGCTCCCTCCAGAAATAAAGCCTCATCAAGATCACTAGAAAATGCCGAGAAAACCTCACCCGCCAAAAACATCAACCCGCTTCTGGAAGAGAAGCTCGAACTTTTGAAGGATCTGCACGAAAAAAACTTGATCGATGAAAGCGAATACAATCAGAAAAGAAAAGAACTGCTTGATAATTATCTATAATCTCTTTCTTTAACGCTTGTCTTCTGAACACTGTGACAATATTTCATCGACCTTGTCCATCAGGTTGTTCCGTTCCTGATTGGTAGAATCAATTTTTCTCTTGGTTTGAACAATCGAGGAATCCGGCAAATCTGTCCTGCGCACCTCATCTTCCAAATGCCAGAGTTTGATATTACGGAAAGCCAGTTCGCTCACAGCTTCTCCCAGGTTCTTGATTTCTGCTGAAGACGAAACATTTGTATTCGTATACATCTTGATCTTTTCATCACGAATACGAACTTCGCCTCTCAGAGCCGCAACCAAAAACCCATCGATCTCATTCAACAGGTCCTGCCTTTGCCTGTCGGCGAGATCCCTTTTGGCTTTGAGCTCTTCCTGTTCCGAGGAAGCGATTCCTTCATTTTCCAACGCCTCATCCAGGTGCCAGATGCGTAAGTTTTTTATTGAAAGTTTGTCAACCAGACTGCCTAAGGTTTCTGCCATATAAAATATTTCAAAAAGAGTTTTGGGTCGCCCCAATCAATCGGAAAGTTAATGTCCCACAAAGCTAACATACCCTATGTCGGGGTTCAACCTTGGAGGAGAACCTCGACAGCCAGGTTGCGAGGGACCATTAATCTATCCTAACTTCTGCTACCCGCCAATAAAGTTGTTGTTCATTACCCCTAGACCAGTGGTCAATTTTTGACAATGCAGTTCAAGCCATCTCGCACCGTCAAGAGAACTGACTCTACCCTGCGGTCTTGCACGATTCGTTCATTAAACTGATGGATGGCCTTGTCAGAATCATCCTTCGGATCCAGCACCCGACCGCTCCACAAAACATTATCTACAGCTATTAACCCGCCTTGCCGGATCAAAGGAAGGATTGCTTCATAATAATTACAATAGTTCACTTTATCTGCATCGATGAAAGCCATATCAAAAGTTCCAGCCAACGTTTTAATGGAGTCGAGCGCAGGTCCTTCCAGAAGGGTTATTTTTTTCCCATGCGGACTTTGCGAAAAATATTTCTGCGCAAAGGCAATCGCCACAGGATCCAATTCACAGGTCACCAAGGCTCCCTTCTCTGGTAAAGCCTCTGCCATAGACAATGCACTGTATCCACCGAAGGTTCCTATTTCTAAAATGCGCTGTGCCCCAACCAAACGAGCCAAAAGTTTTAACAACTTAGCTTCTACTCTTCCCGTTGTCATGTGAGGGATTTCCAGTGTCTGATATGTTTCCTCCTCAAGTCTTCTTAAAAGCTCACCTTCTTCACTGGTATGGTGATAAGCATATTCTTCTATCTTTTCATCAATAAAATCCATAAACTCTCCAATCAATAAGCGATAATTCCTTCATCCAAGGTACGCCAGGTATACCAGGTTCCAACCGTTTCAAATGGGTGCCATTTTTTCCCCAAAGCGCGCACTCTTTCAGAAGTAGGTAATGTTCTCATATTATAAAGTTGCTTCATTCCAGCTTTTAGTCCCAAATCCCCGACAGGTAGAACATCCAAACGGTTCAGGGAAAATATCAGGAACATCTCTGCGGTCCATGTCCCAATTCCATAAACACCTGTTAATTGATGAATGATTTCGTCATTTTCCAAATAAGGCATACGGCGCGGACGAATCGTTCCATCCAAAAACTTCATACTGAGGTCCTTAATATACTTCACCTTTTGTCCTGACAGCCCTATTTCCCGCAATTGATTGTCCGACAAACTTGATACTCTTTTCGGAGTAACCCCAGAGTCTTTAAAAATTTTTACGAAACGATTAGAAATAGACTCTGCGGCTTTCGTCGAAATTTGTTGTCCAATAATAGCTTTGCACAACACCAAATAATAATTTCTGTTCCGACTCAATTTGAAAGCACCCACCTGACGGATAACCCCTGCCATCAAGGCATCCCTCATTTCAAAATGTTGCAGGATTAATTTTCTACTTGGGAGTTCAGACATGGAAAATTCAGATCATCCTCTCCAGTCCACCTGAAAGGCTCTAACGCTTTTCAGGTTGGGAGAGGACTTAAGCTGATCCACCGCTTGATCGCTGATTCTATTGTGGTACAGGTCAAGGGTGATTAAATGGGGGAACGCCTTTGAATGGCAAAGCAAATCTACCGCACTATCCTCTAATCCGTTTCCGGCTATAGACAAAAGTGTGAGGTCCTGAAAATTATCAGACTCACATAATGCACGCACTCCTTCATTTCCTAAACCCGTTTTTTGTAAATAAAGTTCCCTGAGGTTTTTAATTTTGGATTCTCCTGCAAGAATTCGCGCACCTGCAGGCCCGACCGGGTTTAGATTGAGATAAAGCATTTGCAGATTGGAGAGAAAGGGCGATTCTGTCAACGCCTTTAAACCTTCAAGACCGATCCGGTTACTCTGAAGAAAAAGTTTTTGCAAATGACCCAGAAAAGGCGAAACGGCTAACGATTGCGCTGAGTAGTTCGAAAGTTTGTTGTGGGCGAGAGACAGAACCATCAGTTTCTTTAGCTGAGGTGACTGTGCCAACACGTCAACTCCTTCATCCTTAAATTCATTTTTATCCAACCATAACTCTTTAACCTTATGTATTCCGTTATAGGTCAAAAGATCCACTACATCTTCCAAAAGCACTTCTTTATCAATAAGGTCGAGTTTGTAGATCGCTTTTTCGCTACTTTCCATCTCGGCAAAGGCTTCCGCTTCGCTCCAGACCATGGCGGTTGAATCATCCGGCTCATCAGCCAGAACCGTCAGGCTATTTTTAACCAGGCTTTCAAAAAGCGGACTCATCATTTCAGCCATCCTCGATCTTTAAAATAAGTAATAATTTCATGCGCTGTTTCTCCGGGTTTTCGGGTGGTGGTGTCACAAATCAAATCCGCGCAAGCCTGGTATTTTTCATGCCTGTCAGCAAGAATTTTTTTCTGTTCTTCCTCAAAACTGAGGCCTCCTTCCAGAGCAGGCCGATTTTGGTCTTTTTGGATTCTTTTGATGATAGCAGACAGGCTTGCCGTTAACAGAACGCACTTCCCCACGGTTTTCAGGAGACCCATGTTTTGATTATCCAATACCACCCCGCCCCCACAATCTATAATACTGTCATGGGCTTCCCCAGCAATCCGACTCACAATATCCGATTCTAATTTTCGGAAACCCGGCCACCCATCTTGTTTCACAATTTCGGGAATAGATTTTCCAGCAGTTTGGACAACCAGATCGTCAATCTTATAAAGTTTTCTCCTCAGTTCTTTGGATAAGATTTTTCCAATCACTGATTTTCCTGTTCCCCTGTAACCCAGCATGACAATATTCAAGGGTCTGTATCCTATAGTAGTTAAAATATATCAAGGGCCTAGTTGCTGGAAGCTCAACTCCAACCCTCTGAAAAAAAATTGCTTTTTGCATATTGTAAAAAGATTAAAGGAATGTTCCAGCCGATGCAATCGAAACATCATTTTTGGTAGGTTCAAATGGAAACTTGAAAAGCTATGTTTTTACCTTATACCAGTCTGGCATGGTATAATTTGGTTCCTTGGGGCAATCTGTTTTCTGTCTTCCTTGACCAACCTTTATGAAGGAAATGGCCATATGGTAAAAAAACTTATTTTATTTATAATATTAGCTTTAAGCATTTTTATCCTAGCTCCCGGTATCTGGGCAGAAGAGGATGATTTGACCAAGAAAAAAAGAGCCCTATGTGATGATGGCAATTCAACAGCATGTTTTAAAATGGGAGAACGCTATCGCGTTGTCGAACAAGATAACAAGACCGCTCTAGGATTTTATATTAAGGCCTGTGACGGTGACTATATGACTGGATGCACCAACGGTGGTATCCTCCTGATAATGAAAGGCACCCCTTATAGCAAGGAATTCAAACAGGCACGAAAAATGTTTAATAAGGCTTGTGAAGCGGGTGAGGACCCCTCCTGTTTCAACATGGGAAGCCTGAACTACAAGGAAGGGCGCCAGAAGAAAGCCCTGCAATACTATTTGAAAGCTTGTGACATGGGCAATGCAATGGGTTGTGCGAAACACAAGAGGTTGTCTCGATAAGTAATATGCAAGATAAAGTTAAGAACTGGGAGGAGCTTTGCAACGACGGTGACAACTATGCCGGTGAGGGGAAAAATCTTTCGCCCAAAGAAAAAATCCTGTTTGAGAACATTAAAGATAAAAAAGTTCTTAAAATTCAGGACGCCTACCTTTTTTCTAAAACTGGGAAAATAGAGGATGGCCACGGCAAAAATCTTGCCGAAATGATTGCCAACTTTCCATTCATCAAAACCATTTCCAGCTTGATCCTTACTCATAACCAGCTTGGACCAGATGGAATGCAAATTCTCGCCGAATCTGCGTACCTGCCTAAAATCACTGACCTTCACCTGGGTTCCAACAACCTTGGAGATGAAGGCGCTAAAATTATAGCTTAATCAGAAGTTTTCTCAGAATTGGTAACCTTGAATCTGGAATGCAACGGCATTTCTGCTGAAGGAGCCAAAGCTCTGGCCCAATCTCCTGTGCTGACTAAATTAGAGTATCTTAATCTGGTGGACAACCGGGCTGGAGATGAAGGGGCTTGGGCCATTGCCAATTCAGACAATCTCAGCAACCTGACCTATCTGCACCTGGGGGGCAACCGGGTCAAATCTGAAGAAGCAAAAGCGGCTTTAAAAAATTCCTCAAAGCTCAGCAAACTTGAAAAACTTAAAGTTTTTTAACAGAATGAAGCTGGGCAACCGATAGCAATAGGCATTTAAATGGAATTGGGGTCATCGGGGCGGAGCAGTTCCGGTCGAGAGTAGTTCACCAGCCCTGCATCTTCCTCCACACCTTCCCTTAGCACCAGAGTTTTCAGAGCAGTCAGAGTTTTGCTTTCATGGATTGCTTTTGCACCTTCGTTTCCAAAATAATTTCTTCCGGCATAAAGATGGGTTAACCCACCCAGCATGACAGATTCCCCTAATGCTTTTGCACCCTCATCTCCAAACATATTTTGTGATAGCCGCAACTGTTTGAGAGCCTTCCATTTCGGAGCCAGGGCGAGCACCTTTACCCCCTCATCCTTCAATTTATTTGCGGAAAGATCCAATTCCTGCAATTGCTCCATAAGACTTCCCTGTACCATTTCTTTTAAAGCTTCTACCTCAATATAACTACGATCCATATTCAAGATCTTTAGTCCGGGAAAGGAAGTTATCTGCCCAAGACTTTTTGCCGTTTCGTTGCCAACTTCATTCCAACCCACATCAAGCGATTCCAGATTGGGGAAGTTTTCCGATCGCATAAACTCTGCAACAGAAGGATCAGTAAGGCGATTGTCGGATATTACCAGCGTTTTTAAATTCTTCATCTTGATCTGGGTAGAACTGGCAATGTCTATCAAGCCCTGCCCAATCAAGAAATTAATTCCTAAGTAGAGTTCTTCAATTTGAGCAAGGTTGTCAGATTCAAATAAAACGGGTAAAGCATCGTCACTAATCTGATTGTCTGTAAGATCGAGAATTCGAACATTTTTCATTCCCTGATAATTACAAATAATGGTGACGTCATCGTTGGAAATATATTTTCCCGAAAGTTTAAGCGAGTTGGGATTCTCTGTTAGAAGGGGCTGAATGGTTTCTTCCCATTTTGCCGTTTTTTCTTCCAATGAAGGTTCCACCTCCTCATACTCCGAATCTCCACCTCGAATGATACCCATTAATTTCTCCTGAAAGCTTTCATTTAACTCAACTTCTAATTTAACCTAAACGTTTTTCATACTAACAGCTTGCCATTCTTATCCTCAATGTAAATTAGGAAGGGATATTCCTTTTTTTAGAGACTGGCTTTAAAATTCAAAATAACTCTTTATTTTTCAAGAATTAACCTGTTTCCATCAACCTATGGGCTTGAAATTTCCCTCCCGAGAAGCTTATCCAAAATGATTAAAATAAATTAATCCCAGGTTAATAGCTCATTAATGTTGGTTCTCTAAAATTACTTAGAAATGATTAAAGACTGCCCAGGAAATTTATGGCCCTGGCTGAGAACTGGAGGGAAAATAAATGGAGATGTTTAAATCAATTGATATACGCGGGCTTTCATTTTTCAACGCAATGCAATTGGCATCGCAAGAGTTTGGTAGTATCAAAAAAAACGGAATATTAGAACTCATCGTTGATAAGAAAAGAAATATTACAGATGCAATATCAAGATGGGCAAAAAATCAAGGGTGTAAAATTTCGGATATTGAAGACGATCCGCGAATGGTGCGGCTGTTCATTCGAAAAAGCTCTCGGTCAATAAAAATTTAACTCTTATTCACCCAATCAAACACAGTTTATTTCAGGCTTTTCAGGTTTCAGCCTCCTCCTCTAGCTGGAAATTTTAAGCCTGGAATAGCCTGTGTTTTAAAGTTCCAATTTCTACAGCTTCTCCGGGTGATTTTTATCATAAATAATTCGCAACCCATCCAGAGTTAAAAATGGATCCAATGTATCAATAACGTTTGTTTTTGAAGCAATCCAGTCTACAATCCCACCGGTGGCGACCACTTGCGCATTTTGCCCCAGTTCCTTTTTGATTTGTTGAACTAGATTTTCAATCATTCCCGCAAAGCCATAGACCGCCCCAGAACGAATACTTTCCACCGTTGACTTTCCAATCACTTTTTCAGGAACAAGCATATCGATTCGCGGCAATTTGGCAGTGTGTTTGAACAGGGCTTCCAGTGAAATCTGAACACCTGGGAATATTACCCCACCAAGGTATTCTCCCTTTTTGGATACAACATCGAAAGTAGTAGCGGTACCAAAGTCTACAATGATCAATGGACCTCCATATTTTTCGAATGCCGCCACAGAATTTACAATGCGGTCAGCACCCACTTCGGCAGGATTTCGATAAAGGATGGAAATTCCAGTCTTAATGCCCGGACCAACTATCATAGGTTCGTTGGAAAAATATTTTCTTGCCATTTCTTGCAGAGTGGGGATCAGTGATGGCACTACACAGGCAATTACAATGTCATCAATTTCATTCAACTCAACATGGTTCGACTGGATAAATTCTTTAAACAGCACCCAGTACTCATCCGCCGTTCGGTTCCATTCTGTTCGAATTCGCCAATGAGAAAGAAGCGTTTTTCCTGAAAACAAACCCATCACGTTATTGGAGTTACCGACATCAATGACTAGTAGCATAAATAAACCGATATAATATTATGGGATTCATGCGAAAATAACAGAGCCCGCAATAGATAACAACAAAGAAAATACTTTTGCATGAAACAGGTTGATTTAAATATAATAGAACCATTCAACTTAGACCTTTAATCGAAATCTATTCTTTATGAAAGATAATCACAATATAGAAATGGAAGATATTTTTGAATTTCCGATGGAACGATCAGCGGATTTTTCATTCTGGGAAGCTATTTCCCATCAGGAGTTGCAAGAAAACGTGCTGGATAAACTGGACACCGATACAGTCCGCAGGTTTTGTGGAATTGTCAGAACCGGGAGCCCCTTCCAATCGGGTGATTATTTTTATCGAATCAAATCTAATTAAATGAAGCCAAGAAAAACAGGCGCATACAGCCCGAACATGAAACCTAAGTTTCAAGCGGTCGCGGGTTTCATTTTATTACTCATCCCTTATATTTCATTTTCGGCCGACTTATCGATCCAACCTCCTCCCGGTTCTCTGGATAAATTTTACTCAGAAAGAGGAAAAACCTCTGAGTGGATAGAACAAATGCGCCAAATCAACAAGACTTTTGGGGCAGTCTTTATAGACATGGATCGAGAAGATTGGGGAAAAGCTTTGCAGAGTGGGAAAGATTTTGGTTTAGCCTACCAAAAGGCTTCGAAAATGGTTCCTGAATGGAAGGATCTTTTTGACCTAGATGCCGCAGAATTGTTTATCGCAAGCATTCAATCACAGGATGCAGAAAAAACAGTCCAGCTCTCCAAAAAGTTAGGAGAAACCTGTTCCCACTGCCATCAGAAATACAACATCAGTGTTTGGGCGCGGTACCACTGGCCCTCAACGCAAACTATAAAAGTCCTGGACCCCATTGATGAAAAGGAAGTGGAATATAACCCGTTCATGCATCGACTTTCATCTTCCTTTCGAAATATTTCAATACACTTTGATCAACAAAAATATAACGAATCCTGGAAGGCCATAGATATATTTTCAAAAAGGCTCAGAGGCTTGAGATCCGTCTGTTCAAAGTGCCATGTTACAGAATGGAGCAAAAACTCGACAACTGTGAAAGATTATTTTGTTGGCGATGATATGATAGATGCTCTTCAGGAAATCAAGAAGTCTTTCGCCTCAGGAAGTCCCGACACGAAATTATTTCAAAAAAATATGGAATATATTTCCAAGCGATCGTGCAAAATGTGCCACCTGATCCACCAGCCCCCAGCCATCATCCAACGAGCCTGGAGCGAAAACCCTTAGTCCGGTTTCTGACTCCACCCATTCAGTTTCATACAACCTAGATATCCCGTATGCTCGCCTTCAAAACCAAATTCGCGCCCTTGAATTTTATTACTAAATTTATCTTTTTCCTTCGTGCACTTCTGGGAATCTTTCCGAAACTCCTGCTCCCCCTTGCCAATTTCCTCAGGAGTGAAATCTTCAAACTTTCGGTCTTCAGAGCAACTGGCAAATAATATACAAATAAAAAATATTCCGGCACGCATCATTAAAATCCTCTTTCCATGATTCCCCATTACCTCAGCATTGGTGCATTTGATTACTGATTTTCAATCATTTTTCAACCGAGTGAAAGACACCTTATACTTCCTCAGTTCAAACAATGCCGGAAGCATGAACAAGGCACAAAGGGTACACGTTATGATTCCCAATCCCACTACTGAGGCAATAGATTTGATCCCTTCATGATGTGCAATATTCAAACTTACATAGCCCGCCAGGCTGGTCAATGCCGACAATATTATGGCACTCCCTGTCTCTTGCAGGGATTTGATAGAAGCACCTTTGGAATAATCAAGTATATGATGGCTGAGATAAATACAATGATCAATCATGATGCCAACGATAGAAGGAAGCATAACTATGTTAATAAAATTCAGCTTCACATTAAAGACTGACATAAGCGCACCGGTCAAGGCCAGACCTGTGAAAAGAGGTAGAAAAGTAATGACTGACAAACGAATACTCTGAAGGTCCACCACAAGAATGAGGAAAACCATGGCAAAAGCTACACCCATAGCCATCGGCCCCTTTTCCTTGACCCAATCCAGGATTTCAGCCGCTATCAGGTTTTCATTTAACACTGAAATCTTGATATTTTTTTCTTCCATCATGTGTTTCAATTCTTCGACTTCTTTTTCCAGTTGATAAATATTTTCAACACGAAAAAAGTTTTTATCAGAAGGCGAAAGCAATAAAACCAAATAATCATCTTCAGCGCGCAGTTTTTTCGATAAATTTACAGGTATTTGTTTTTCATCAAAAGGCTCAGCGTTCACTAGCTTTTTGAAGTTATTATATCGGTCTTTTCCTAATGAAAATTTGATGATATCGGTGTTTTCATAAAAAATAGTTCGAATCCTGGCAATCACATCCTTTTTGGATTCATATTCATCAGGACTAAACATGTTTAAAGAATACTGAAATCCTATGATGGTCTGGTCCCCGCTTTTTTCTTTTATCTTCTCCAAAGCCTTATGAATATCAAACAGGTTTTTCTTTTCAGGTGTCAAGATCAAGGTAGGGGAAAAAGCATAACCAAAATCGTCTGTGGTAATCGTCTCATATTCACTCGCAGGGGACTCGCCTTTAAGTTTCTGAAAATCATATTCAAAGCTAATTCCTGGAAGGAGAAATATACTCACCACCAACAGTAGAAGGAATATGGTCGAAAGGAAATAAGGCGTGGTGAAATACAAGTTAGAAATTTTTAGCGTAAACAACCGGGGTCTGGGTTTTCTCAACCAGTGGATTTTGTCATAAAATAAAGCTTGCGCGGGGAAAATGAAATAGTAACTCAAGAATGCGCAGACGATTCCCAACGTTGCAATTTTTCCAAACTCTGAAAACCCTTGAAAATCTGAGAAACTTAAGATAGAAAAAACACTCATTGTTGTCAGCATCGCTATGAGGCCAGAGCGCCCCACTTGGGTCACAACCAGTTCCACCGCCTCTGTGATAGGTTTTCCTTTCAAGAGTTCCTGCTTAAAGCGAATATACAGGTGAATTCCATAATCTATTCCCAGCCCCATTAATATTGCCACCAGAAAACCGGAAATTATATTCAAGTGACCAATGAACAAGCGGGTTAAGGCAAAGGTATAAGTCAGCGAGAGCAATAAAGGAAAAATAATAAGCGGAATGGAAAACCAGGATCGAGTATAGACAAGAATAATACAGCTTGCCATCAAGGCCGCCAGTACTGCAGACTTCTTGAGATCACTTTGGATAACCTGATTTTCTTCCAACCGCACCATCAGAGAACCCGTAAGTTTTATAGCCAAGTCGGGTATATCGTTTTCAAGTCCTGTCTGGTCGATGGCCTTTTGAATGGACTGGACATAGCGTTCCGTAAAATCTGTGTCAGTCACCGTCCCTTTTGGCTTTACAAAAATATAATAATTCTTTTTCCGTTTTCCCCTATGATAAGAATTGATATCTTCAAAAATCTGATATTGGTCGGCAAGCGTTTGAAGCTTGATGGGATTAAACAGTTCGTCCTCCCCAAAAAACCCTCCAAACTGGCCGCGTGCATAATCTATTGCCTCCTCCACAAAAGATTCCAGACGCAGTAAATCTGCCTTAGGGATTAACAAGAGTTGACGGTTCTTTAAGAATTTTTCAGGTATTTTAGAATCTACAAAATGGGTTCCAGGAACTTTTTCCAAAGCCAGAGCAAGTTTATCAATTACTTCAGAAGCCTGGATGGGATTCAAATTTTCCAGAACAATCACCAGAGGACCCGACCCTCCAGTTTTGGCAACAACTTCATTGAATTCTTTTATTAGTGGTAAATCCTGGGGGAGGAGATTATCCATTCTAGGGTTGAACGTCAAACCACTAGCCCAATATATGGATATCCCGCTTAATGTAATTGCCAGTAGTAGCAAGGTCCCTGGGTAGCGGCGGGTAACCTTATTGAAGCACCAACCAAGAATTGTTTTCATAACTGGAACACTAGAGGCGAGGGAAACAAAACAAAAAAATATTTACCGGGAAAAACGGACCGGTCTAAGACATTTACGTAATAACTAAAATTAAAATAATGGAGTTGGTCACCAATTCTTTTAGCTATTCCCTATTTATAATAATGGAGGGTAGTCCCTACTTAAACTCATTTCTACCTCTACCACGAGCCACATTGGTTTCCCGTGCGGCTTTAATCACTGCCTTAGATACATTTTCCACCACTTTGCTATCGAATACACTTGGAATAACATACTCAGGTTGTAAATGGTCTTCTGCAATACAATCTGCAATCGCATGCGCGGCGGCCATTTTCATTTCTTCGTTGATATGGGTAGCCAGGCAATCCAAAGCGCCTTTAAAAAGACCAGGAAAACATAATACATTGTTGATCTGGTTTGGATAATCACTTCTACCTGTTGCCATGACTGCTACATGAGGCCCTGCCTCTTCAGGTAGTATTTCCGGAACTGGGTTTGCCAATGCAAAAACTATTGGATCTTTAGCCATTTTTTTTATGTCATCAACACTTAATTGACGCGGACCTGAAACCCCGAGAAACACATCGGCACCGGCAATAACTTCTTTCAAACTCCCTTTCAATCCCTCAGGATTGGTATTGTCGGCGAACCATTGCTTGGCCTCGTTAAGATCACTCCTGGATTTATGAATGGCCCCGTTGCGGTCACAGGCAATGATATTTTTCACCTTAAGCTGTTTAATCATTTTAGTGCAGGCTGTCCCAGCCGCCCCAGCACCTAAAACTACAACCTTGATATTTTCTGGTTTTTTACCTAAAAGTTTTAAAGCATTGATTAAAGCTGAAGAAACCACTACTGCCGTTCCGTGCTGATCATCATGAAAAACTGGAATATCCAGTTCCTCTTGTAGCCTTCTTTCAATTTCAAAACAATGAGGGGCCGCAATATCTTCCAAATTGATGCCGCCAAAACCAGGCGCGATAGCCCGGACGGTATTCACCACCTCATCCACTGATTTGGTATTCAGACATATCGGGAAAGCATCGACCCCGGCAAATTCTTTAAACAACATTGCCTTGCCTTCCATAACAGGCATTGCGGCTTCTGGTCCTATATTGCCCAAACCAAGAACTGCGGTACCATCTGTAACAATGGCAACCATGTTGCGCTTGATCGTCAGCTTGTACACCTCTTCCGGATTCTGATGGATCGCAGTACAAACCCGGCCCACACCAGGAGTATAAGCCATGGATAGGTCATCTCGGGTTTTCAGAGTCTGACGGCTGGTGACTTCTATCTTCCCCCCTAAATGCATAAGAAATGTACGGTCAGAAGAGTGGATGACTTCAACTCCCTCCACCTTTTTCAAGGCCGAAACAATTTCATCCCCATGATCCGACCCAGATGTATAGATGCTGAAATCCCGAATAGAAGCTCCGCCAGAAAGTGGACGAACCAAATCTATCGCACCAATATGTCCATTGAGTTCCGCGATCAGCGATGTTATCTGAGAGAGTCCCTGAGCTTGGCCCTCAATTTTCAAACGCACGATAATGCTATCTCCTGCATTGGGTGTGAAAGCACCTTTTGTCATGACCTCACCTCTGGTTTTTAAGTTGGCAAAAAAAACAGTTCATACCATAATGATATTTTAATTCTCTCCCTGTTGATTCAAAAAAATGGGAAAGTAAAATTTATTGCTGAAAAAGCCCAAGCGTACCATATTTTAGCCAAGTTCTTGGAATTAAGCTTCAGACATGACCTTATACCCACACCAAAATTAGATTTGAATACAAAACCACAGTTTTGGTGGGACTCCAATATTATCAGAGCTAATAAAAATACCGGGCACTTGGAAATTAATACTTTCTAACAATTTTCACCATAAATCAGGTTTTATTTCAGGTAAAATTGATTCTCAGGTTGTACTAAGTGAATTTTAATTTATAAATTTTAGAAAAAATTACAGCACCATTTATGAAAAAGGTTCTCATCGTTAGCTCTACAGGAATGGGGGATGGCCTTTGGGGAACTCCGGGTATCCGAGCCTTAAAGAAAGCATTTCCTGATGTAATAATTGATTTGGTGGCAAATAGTAACTGGACACCTTTATTTGAATTCAATCCACATTTGAATAAAGTTTTTGGATATCGGGAGCAATGGTACAGCCAGCCTATTTTAGGGATTCAATTATTGGGCAGACATTATGATGCTGTTTTTATTTTTCACGCCAACCGAAATTTCAAGCGGATGCTACCCTGGCTTCGGTCATTGCCCATCTGGTGCCACCAGAATTTAGACTGGATACCTCAATCTCACCGAGCAAAAATTGATTCAAACGTTCATGCAATACAAAGAAGACTAATTATGTTGGGAGAATTTGGTGTGAAACCAGATGGAGGGCAAATGGAAATATATTTTGACTCCAGCACTCTGGATAAATCGCAAAAAATTTTGAGAGACTATGGCTTCAGTCCTAAAAAATATGTTTATCTGAATTTGGGTGCCGCAGTTGAAAGTCGACGGTGGATGGTGGACCGCTTCTTTGAACTTGCAAAGCGAATTCTTAAGACAACCTCTTGGAATATAATTCTGGGAGGTGGACCCAATGAAAAAACTCGTAGCCTCACCCTTTTAAGTCAACTAGATAGCCCACGGGTGGCTGAAGTCTGTAGCCAACCTATTTTAGTAAATGCTGACATTATCTCTAAGGCCGGACTCATGGTAACCTCTGACACAGGCCCTTTTCATATTGGACTTGCAGTGAAAACCCCCATTGTGGCGCTTTTCGGAATTATTTCGCCTATTGGTTCGGGTCCGTTTGAAATACCTGAAAACTTATGTCGGATAATTAAAGTTGATGAGAAAGAAAATATCAAAGGGGAAGATTCAGGGGAGTTCCATTTCGGAAACATAACGGTAGACAAAGTTTGGGAGCAGGTAGAAAAAGTTTTGAATGAAAATTGACATAAAAAAGCCGACGGAGGGAATACTCCGTCGGCTTTTATTCTCAAATAAAATTTATTTGGGAATTACTTTGGATGCCTGTGGCCCCTTTTGTCCCATGCTCTTCTCAAATTCGACTGCCTGGCCTTCTGCAAGAGTCTTGAAACCGTCCCCTTGAATTTCAGAAAAATGGACGAAACAATCTTCTCCATCGCTAGACTCTATAAACCCATAACCTTTACTATCGTTAAACCACTTTACTTTTCCCTCTGCCATAACAGTTAACCTCCAACATTTTTAGCGGCAAGGCCAATCAAATTTTCCAACGAACCTTCCCAATTTTTACATGGGCCCGAAATTCTGCCAAGTTTTTTAGCGGACTAATAATAATTTAAGTTATTAACCCGGTGCGGACCTCAAACCTTGACGAATCAAGTTAAAAGGCTCATAAACCGCTTCACACTGACAACCGCAACCCTTTTATTAAGCGTGGAGTATAACACCAAATCTCTTGCATGCCCAACTCAATTCCGACAACAAATAGAGTAATAATAACGCCAAAGGTAAATAGTTTATCTACCGTCCCGCTAGACCCAAACACCCATTGTTAATCTAAGGGATGCAATACCCCATGCATTCGCTAATTATGCTTGTATCGGATTAATTTCAGGCGGCAAACCGTAAGAATTGATTTTTCAACGGTTTGTTTTGAAAATCAATTTCTCGAAGTAAGAAATTAATGGGTTTCGATCCCATCCTATCTGTCAAAATATATAAATTACCTAAACAAGTATTGGATAGTGAGGCTATTTTTAGTAAATATCCAGGAAGTTCAAAAATCTTCTCCCTGTTCTGGCATATGCCAGTCGGAATCTCACTTCATTAATTTTCTGCAAATTTCAAATCGAAGAAAAAGGTAGTTTTCTAACCCAAAAAATACTCATCAAGTTTCATCGGGAACCCATTTTTCATCGGATAGGCTTTGCTTTTGAGCAGAGGTCAGAAACAAAAGAACCAGATAACCTGTTCCCACCATGGGAATTAGAAAACAAAGGTGTTGCAGAAATGCCAAGCTCAGAGCTTTCTCGGAAGAAAGCCCATAAAATTGATAAACCAGGAAAGCGGTGCCCTCGTAGACTCCAAAATTTCCAGGAGTGATAGGCAGAACCGTTGCAAGGTTCAAAGCACCCATAACTAAAACGGGTGCCCATAAAGGTAGATGTAAACCAAGGCTTTTTTGCACGGCCCAAATGCCTAACGTTTGGGCAAACATCATAGAGAAAGCCAACAAAATACCACAACTGAATGTTCGCACATCCCTTAATATTTCCAGGTGCACAGACCAACGCACTATGAATTTTCTAATTTTACCTTTTAAATTGGTAGTATCTTTCTCTTCCAACAGGCTAGGTTGCTTGTGGGCGAAGTAAAACATTATTGTCGCAAAAACACCAATTACGACTACAAATATCAGAATCCCTTCCCCCATTAGCTCAGGTAAAGGAACAAAAATGGCCACCAAAGTCAGAACAAATATCTTGGCAAAACCTTCCATGAGTTGATCCAGTACCAAGACAGACAGGGCAACCGAGTGCCCCACCTTAGCTCTTCGAGCCAAAGCCATGACCCCCACTGCATGCCCCCCGGGAAAAGGAATCGTATTACAGGATGTGGACATATAAGAATTCGCCTGAAATATCCTGGAAAAGGGCACAGACAACTTTCCCGGCAGGAGCAAATGCCAGAGCGAAGTCCAAATCAACAAAATGCAGGCGTTAAAAACAACAGCCCAAAACAACCAAAATGGATTCGCCCGAGAAAACTCTACCCACGCTCGATCCAGATCAATCGATTGCAGGCATAGATAAAATATCCCAGCCGCAAAAATCCACAATAAAATATTGAAAGATTTCTTTTTCAAAGCTTTATCTTAACCAAAAAATAATTAGCTGGTTTTAAGAAGACTCAAGCTAAATGTGTAACAATTTGCATCGTGTTCTTTTAGAAAGAATAACTCATGGGGTGTTTTGAAACCAAGGGTTTTCTGGGCCAGTGATTTTGACACTTCTTTACGAACTCCGGTTGCTTTTGTGTATAGTTAGGCTGTCTTCTGGATTTTGATAAATATAACTATTTTTATGCGCTCACTGACGGGAGGCACTTTTATTCTATTAGATAAGCATGTTTGTTAATAACTTAATATCCTCCAATTTAAGAAAAGCAGGTTAAAATCCTCAAGAGAAAATTTATATCTCAGTACGTTAAAAGTAGACTTGGCTAATTTAGTTTAAGGTCAAAAGGCTCTTGTTCAAAATAATTTATCTCAAATAATGAAAGAGGTTGGGTTGGAAAGTATTTTACTCAGTATTGCGATGGCTTGCGGCTACATAATGGGATGTGAAATATAATGTGCGGTATATCTGGAGCATTGGGACATACAAACAGTCATCAGTCCTTGATAGATATAGTTCGCACTATGGTTGCCTCATTGGCTCATCGAGGCCCAGATGATGAGGGCGCCTGGGGGGATGAGGATGCCAAAATTGCTTTGGGACATCGTCGGCTCTCTATTCTCGATCTTTCGTTAGAGGGCCATCAACCGATGTTGTCGAAGGATGGCCGATATGTGATGGTATTTAATGGTGAAATTTATAATCACTCTGAGTTAAGAGTTGAGTTGGAAAAGGAGTTGGGAAATTTCGTTTCCCAGTCATGGAGAGGGCATTCCGATACCGAAACTTTACTTGCCTGTTTTTCACATTGGGGAATAGAAAAAACTCTTGAGCGTTCAGTAGGTATGTTTGCGATTGCATTATGGGACAAACTGGATCGAAAACTCTATTTATCCCGAGACCGGTTTGGAGAGAAACCGCTTTATTACGGATGGTCTGACGGTTTGTTTGTCTTTGGGTCTGAGCTCAAAGCCCTTCGGGGTTACCAGGGATTCTCCAACCCTGTTGATCGGAACGCACTGGCATTATATATGAGATATTGTTATGTGCCCGCACCCTATTCAATTTACCAAAATACCTACAAACTCGAACCAGGCTGTCTCCTTGCGATTTCCCTTGATGCAGCAAAACAGAGTCCTTCCTCAGTTCCCAAGGCTCCTACATCCAATAAAGGTTTTATTTTAAAACGCTGGTGGTCACTCGATTCGTTAATTTCTGTGTGTGCCCAACATCAAATAGCCGATGAACATGAAGCCATCGAAATGCTGGAATCCAGGCTGTCAGAGGCCATCCGCTTGCAATCTATCGCTGACGTTCCGCTGGGAGCATTTCTTTCTGGAGGGATAGATTCTTCTTCAATAGTTGCTTTAATGCAAAAGCACTCTTCACTACCAGTAAAAACTTTTACCATCGGGTTTGAAGAGGAGGGGTTTAATGAAGCTACCTACGCCAAGGCTGTGGCAAAACATCTTGGCACTGAGCATGTGGAACTATATATAGCACCTTCGGACGGGCTTAGTATAATTCCGAACTTACCACAACTCTACGATGAACCTTTTGCTGATTCTTCACAGATCCCGACTCATTTAGTATGTCGACAAGCTAGGTCAGAGATGAAGGTGGCACTATCCGGGGATGCGGGGGATGAGTTATTTGGGGGTTATAACCGATACTTTTGGGCAAAGCGCATATGGAACAAGGTTTCCTGGTTGCCTCCACCGTTTAGATCAAAACTGGCTGATATCATTCGTGCAATATCTCCCGGCAATTGGGATAATCTAGCTTCTCTGTTTAATAATTGTTTGCCTGGTCGAAAAAAAATTTCGTTGCTAGGTGACAAAGCCCATAAGCTGGCATCCAGACTCAGGAATGTGAGCGATTTGGATGACCTCTATTTAAGTCTGGTGTCTGAGTGGCCCGACCCAGGGTCAATAGTGATTGATGGGCAGGAGCCTTTTACGTTACTCGACGATAGATCTCTAAAACCCGGTCGAAGCGATCATGAGCATCGCATGATGTATTGGGATTCATTGACATATCTTCCAGATGATATTTTATGCAAAGTTGATCGCGCCGCAATGGGAGTGGGTCTTGAAACACGGGTCCCATTTTTAGATCATCGAGTGGCAGAGCTGGCGTGGCAATTACCTTTGAATATGAAAATTCGAAATGGACAAGGAAAATGGGCGCTTAGACAGGTTTTAAATAAATATGTACCAAAACCCTTAATTGATCGCCCGAAAACTGGATTCGGAGTGCCAGTAGGCCAATGGATTCGCGG
>JABIXH010000059.1 GCA_018664975.1 Nitrospina sp.
CGAAAAGTTGCCCAGCATTTCGAAAAAAGTGTGGTGGCGAGCTGTGCGGCCCACCATTTCCAGATCATTGTGTTTCCCACCTGCGCGAACACATTTTTGCACCGAGACAGCCCGGTTGTAATTTCTTTTCTCTTCCCCTAGAAATACATCTTTAAACTGCACCATTCCCGCATTGGTAAACATAAGGGTCGGATCATTTTTAGGCACGAGTGGACAACTGGATACGACCGTGTGTCCGTGGTCCATAAAATATTGCAGGAATTTTTTTCTGATTTCTTCGCCGGTCATAATATGAATTTGGAGGTATCTGGGTAAGTGTTAAACGACACCCGCTTTGAGAATATCGTGTAGATGAATGATGCCTTCTGCTTTTTGGTCATCACTGATTACTACCAGAGAGGTGATGGAATGATCCTGCATAATTCTAACGGCTTTGGCCGCAAGAGTACCTTTTGCTATGGTTTTGGGAGTCAGGGCCATCATATCCTTTGCATGAACTTGGGAAATATCTTTTTTGTTTTCTATCAGACGCCTTAAATCTCCATCGGTAATAATGCCTAGAAGCTGATCCTGATCTCCGACTACCAAAGTTGTTCCCAACCTTTTTTGAGATATTTCTTTGAGTACCTGATAAATGTCAGCACTTTCCTTTACTTTAGGGATATCCTCTCCAAAATGCATGAGGTCATCGACCAGAGTGAGCAGTTTTCGTCCTAAACTACCACCAGGGTGGTTGAGGGCGAAATCCTCCTCCTGCACTCCGCGAATTTCCATAAATGCCATGGCAAGAGCATCCCCCATAGCCAAGGTGGATGTTGTGCTGGCAGTGGGTACCAGGTCCTTCGAGCAAGCTTCCTCTTTAACGCTAATGTCGAGAACGTAATCACTCCGTTTGGCAAGAGAAGATTTCATGTTGCCAGTCATCCCCACCAGTGTGCAATGAATACGATTAAAAACAGGGAGTAGCTTCACAACCTCCTGTGTTTCTCCGCTATTGGAGATTGCTATTACAGTGTCCCCTTTGGAAATCATTCCCAAGTCCCCGTGACTGGCTTCCGCCGCATGCAGAAAGAGGGTGGGCAACCCGATGCTTGAAAACGTGGAGGCGATTTTCTTTCCAATCAGCCCGGATTTTCCTACTCCCGTAACAACAAGGTGCTCACATTTGTCCAGGTGGCGCACAACATCAACGAATTGGGAATCGATCCTGCTTTCCAAATCAGCTACGGCCTGGCTCTCAATGCTCAGAACTCTGCGGGCGGTTTCAACGATCAACCGTGTTTGGGCATCCTGCATTTCTGGCGAACCTTTCAGAGCGCGCATTTTAGTGGGACTCCAATTTAACCCTTTTAATTCAACTAGTTCATTATCAAAAGAAGCCTTCATGATAACACAATTAATTAGACACGGTAAAGCCGCGACTTTATACTTGGTCATCATTTTTTAATTTTGAAAAGGTAACCATGACTAAACCTAAATCCCTCTATCTAATAGATGGTTCTTCTTACATTTTTCGGGCCTATTATGGAATCCGACAATTTCTGTCGACCTCAAAGGGGTTCCCCACTAATGCCCTGTACGGATTTATTAATATGTTGCAGAAAGTGGTGAAAGACGAGAAGCCGGATTATCTGGCAGTGGCTTTTGATAGCAAAGAAAAGACTTTTCGTCACGAGATGTATGCAGATTATAAAGCCAATCGTGAGGCACCCCCTGAGGACTTGGCGAAGCAGTTCCCCTTTTTTGAACCTCTGGTACAAGCCTTTAATATTCACAGTGTCCGGGTTCCCGGTTTTGAAGCCGATGACATCATGGGAACCCTGGCGAGAAGAGGCGCGGAGAAGGGGCTACAGGTTGTCATCGTCAGCGGGGACAAGGATATGATGCAGTTGGTCGGTCCGGAAATTCGTATGCTGGATACCATGAAAAATAAATGGTTTGGCATTGAAGATGTGAAGGAAAAATTTGGCGTGACTCCTGAACAGGTCATTGATGTCATGGGGTTGATGGGTGATTCCAGCGATCACATCCCCGGGGTTAAAGGGGTTGGGCCAAAAACTGCTTCGGAGTTGATAGATA
>JABIXH010000291.1 GCA_018664975.1 Nitrospina sp.
GAACTGCGTAATCTCCATTCCATCCAACCACACCTCCCACCCTAAACCCCACGCTCCGAGAGTGGGTGATTCCCAATCGTCTTCTACAAAACGGATATCGTGTTTGAGTGGATCCACCCCCAGGGAAGTCAGACTATCCAGATAAAGGTTCTGCACATCTTCAGGCGATGGCTTTAAGATGACCTGAAACTGGTAGTAATGCTGTAGTCTGTTAGGATTTTCTCCATACCTGCCATCTGCGGGTCTGCGTGAAGGCTCCACATAAGCCGCGCTATAAGGTTCCGGACCCAAGACCCGGAAAAACGTACAGGGATTAAATGTCCCCGCACCTACTTCAATATCATAAGGTTGGTGCAGGGCACAGCCTTTTGAAGACCAGTAATTTTGTAAGTTGAGAATGATATCTTGAAAGAGCATAGCCTCTGGGTGTATCAAAGTTTAGCAGGCAAAGTCAACCCCCACTACCGTGGAGGCAAATAATAGTGGCTTTATTTGGCGGCCGTAATTTTCTTCCTCAGACCTCGCGCCCCGCAGGGGTAAAACACTTGCCCCGGCCTAATAAGCTTTTGTCAATTGCCACCGGGCGTTGTCTGGGTTATTTCAAATCATCAAATCCCCGTCGGACCGATTCAATATTCTTCCTATAGCTCAAACCATCCCCATAGCTGAGAAATTTGGAGTACCTGCCGTGCACAAACCGGGTTTTGCGAGCATGCTTGATCGGGCACCAGTATTGCTCAGTCCTGGCCGCTATTTCCTGAACATAACCCATTAAACCGTTAAAATATCCACAATAGACACAGTTCAATTTCTCCAGCGCATTCAGATAACTTAGATAGTGACGGTCAATAACAATATAATTTTTGCGCTCCACCTTAGGGATTCCATAGATGGGGAAACAAATCGCCTGATACAAGGACATCACCATGTCCAGGAAAACAGCGGGGAACAGGCAAGACCATATCACCGGTGCAGTCAAAATATTTAAAATCGCCGCATCTTTAAAATAATATCGGATTCGTTTGACCAGAAGATGGTGTTGTGCTTTCACCTCCTTTTCAAACCGGACTCGCTTTCGGTGAACCTTGTAAAAAAACTCATCTTCCCCTTTTTGAAGCTCCAGAATCAATTGATGCTCCAGTTTCCGCATCCCTTCCAGAATTTCTGTTAACTTGTCGTCCATAGTTTCACCTTAATGGGTTGCCCGTTTTATTCTATCTATCCCTTCTAGTCGCATAAAAAACCTTCAAATTAAAACCGCGCCTGAATGGAACCTGATAAAATCCCTACAATAAACTCGAACAGGAGATGACAGTTGCACACCGTTTACAAGGCGCTTCCAATAGAAGATGTAGAACGCATTATTGCATACTGCAAAGACCGGGACGGATTATTTGAGGTCTATCCCGGTCAAGACGGCAAGACGCATATGGTAGTTGTCAACTCTCGCCCGGAAGATGAACCCCTGGATAAGTTCTGTCCGTTGGGAGCTTTTTACTGCAATTACCTTGGTCCTGGAATCATCTCACTGGAAGAAGAAGAACCCCACCATGATGGTATGCCTTCTGCCCAGAGCCATATCAAAGCCATTAAACAAGTGATCGATAAACTCATCGCCCACCACTAAAACCAGGCCCCATTAAATATTGAGCAAGGACAATTCCCTTCTTAGCAAAGAAAGCCGGGCTCATTTTCTTTCGCGCTAGCGGATTATTCGCCGATTCGAAGATGGACGTTTTCGCCTCGGTAGGAAAATACCACACGATTTGATTCAATATGTTTAAGGGTGGCCGCTTGAACCGTTTCACCAACACGGACTTTGAGGTTATTGCTTTCTGACGTGGAAACAAAAATGTGGTTGGAGGAACTACCTGGAGAAAAGAAGATGACACCTTTTACCTTTAGGTGAGGAATAGAAATTCCCCTTGTGGCTGAATCTTCCGGGTAGACAAAAGATTCCGCTTGTTTCGCATCCAGTTTTGCGTTTTGAATTAAGTCGCGAATTTCATTGATCCCCTGAGGAAGAACTTCAGGCTCTGCAATTGAATCCGGTATTTTTTGAACAGGGAGTGGCAGGAATTTCTCTATAGCCTGTGGAAAGTTCTCGCCAATATTCTCATCATAACGTGGATGATGCTCTGGAATGTTGGATAAAGGAATCCCTACCGTTGGTCCGGGTCCTTTCTTGTTGAGAGACTCCAGTTTTATTTCAGAATTCCTCTGGGAAAAATGAGTCGATTCGTTTTTAGCCGAAGGTTTGAGCCCCAAAACCAAGCCAATTATTACTCCCGCCAAGACAAGGCCCAACGCCATAAAATGATTGCGGGAAAATTCTATTGTCTTACCGGGAAAGGGCTTTTGATCCTCTTGAAGAACAAGCTCCTTGAGATCCGAATCCTTCTCCAGCAGCCTTTTATCTTCTTCCAGTTTTTTGAGCGTCTTTAATATCGTGCTCATTCTATCGCTCTTTCAATAAATAGGAAGAAGGGTTATTGGGTAACCAACCTAGGAGTGGAATAAATCTGCAACAGGTTATACAAAAGTAATTTGCTATCGGTATTAAAAATTCCATCATCTTTGATACTATTGTTGCGCTGAAGCTTCATCATAGCCTGGACGGTTTTAGGTCCATATAATGGAGCCTCCCGACCCTGAAAATAACCCAGGAGCCTAAGGTTTTTTTGCAGCCATATTGCTTCTTTACCCTTGTAACCAATTCCAAGAGATTCCGGCAAATTTTCAAAATCTTTCCAGGGAATAATGGCTTTACGGGTCCATAGGGAATCAATGACTGAAAGCGGCATTTTAATTTTATCTACCGAACCAAACACTGCGGTATCACCTTGAATAGAAACCAGAGCCAGATATTTAGTTCCCTGGGCGTTGGGTAGAGCAATTTCAAGCAACGCAGGATAGTTGAGGCTTTTCAACCTTTCCAGAGTACCGTTCACTTCAAACGAGGCTAACTGATAATCCTCTTCAATCATTTCCAGGTCTGCCTCCGTTAAACCCTGTAATTGTCCAGGGTCGATATGCCAAGCTTCAAGAATCCATTTCACCGCTTCCAATTTACTTTCTACCAAAGTCAGGCTGGAAAGATAGGTCACCAGTTTTTCCGGATCAAGAACACTCAAGGGTCCGTTGCTGGGAATCCTTCTTTGCGGAGCAGATAAATCATTTTTCACCGTTTCAGTTTTTGAGAAAACAGGTGCTTTCACGGGCGCCGGTTGAACTGCCATCGTGGAAGGAGCAGAAAAGCGAGGTACCAGTTCTCCTGGAGTAGAGAGGTCCATCGGATTTTCCTGAATCAACGCAGATATATCTTTTTCTCCTGAGGCATTTTTATTATAATCCGGCAAAGCAAAAAAATTAATGGCAAAAAATATCAATCCTGCGGCCAATCCAGAAGGAAGCACCAACTTCCAGAACTTATCCGCCCAGGATTCAAGCGGTACCAATTCACCGATGTCACTCACTGCCAGCTTAACAATCTTGGGCGTGATTTTTTTGGTGCTCTGTGTATAAGCGATCAACAGGGTTCGATCTGCCACCACATTAATCATGCGGGGAATGCCCCGGGAGTAGCGATAAACCATTTCCACAGCTTGCCGGGAAAAACGCACCTTCCCCTTACCCAGTGCAACGTTGAGGCGATGCTGGATATAACCCCGAGTTTCTTCCAGATTTAAAGGCAAAAGTTCCCACTTAATGGTGATGCGCTGGCGCAATTGACGGAGCCCATCTTTAGCTAAAACTTTGTCCAGCTCAGGTTGTCCTATCAAAACAATCTGTATTAGTTTTTCAGTATCGGTTTCAAGGTTGGAAAGCAGACGCAGTTGCTCCAAAACATTGGTAGCAAGATCCTGAGCTTCATCTATGATGACCACTACCCGATGCCCTTTGGCTCTCTCTTCCAATAAAAAGCGGTTTAGAACATCTACCAGTTTCTTTTTACTTTTGCTTTTCCCCGGAAGTCCCAATTCTGCATTGATCGTTTGAAGCAACTCCAATTCATTGATACATGGATTAAAAATATAAGCGATATTGAAATCGGCCCGAAGTTCCCGAAGAAAACTTCGACAGATCATCGTTTTACCTGTTCCAACTTCTCCAATTATTTTCAGAAATCCATTGTTCTCTTGCAATCCATAAACCAGATGCGCAAGTACTTCCTTATGCTTAGGACTCAGGTAAAGGTATTTGGGGTCAGGGGTCAGGTCGAAAGGTTTCTCGGAAAATCCGAAAAAATCCTGATAAACATTTTGGTGTTTGGATTTTCTTGAGTTATCTTTAATCCCCAGAAACTTAAGCGGTCCCGATTTGGCCCCTTGAGGTTTTTCGGAAACACCATGACCTTTTTTTACCTCAATGACCGCATCATAGGCTTCGCGTTTCTGTTCGTGGGAAAGCGTGTCATAGGCTTCTTGCGCTACCTCAATCCGTTCCTTGAGGGTGGGCTGATCCACAGAAACAGGCTTCCTCTCTGAGGAATCAAACTGGCTAATCAGTTTTTGATAAGCGAGGTCAATTTCCTTTTGGGTCGCCCCATGTTGAACACCTAGCAACTGGTAATAATCCTGGACTTCAGTAATCATAGCGTTTCATCCCATCGGATTGATAAGCAATTTCGATCTGTGATTTTTGAGACAAAAAATCGATGCCCCAATAAACCATTGATAAATAATGCTTTAAATTTCCAGAACAATTATTTCTTAAAATTCTATCAAGACTAATAAATGCAATTAAAACAAATAGTTAAAATAGTTCCTTTAAAACTCGCCATAAAGCCTCACTCAAAATGAGACATATAACGCCTTAATATACAAATAGTTGTAGAGAATGTAAACAAAAATTCAAAAGTGGTATGAAATGCCGAAAATATCAGGCTTGTGCTAGGATGAAAAAAGGCAAGATTTTACGTTGGGAATCATGAGCGAACCATCCAAAAAACATCTTAAATGCGGGATCTGCAAGAACCCTGTGGAGCTGGATAGAACTAAGAATCCATTTTTACCTTTTTGTTCTGAGAGGTGCCGGATGGTCGACTTGGGAAAATGGTTGGACGGAAAATATATTATCGCAGGGGACGATGAACCTATTTCTGACCCGGAGCACTAACACCATCAACCAGGCGGGAGAGGAAACAGGATTCCACTACACATCGTTCAACGGGGCATTGGCTTTTCTTAAAAAAACTTCGAGGATTTGTTTCTGGTAAAGCACCACGGCAATATCCATCATGCCATCTTGATTAAAATCCGCGCCGGTAATGGAGCGGGGCTGGGAACCCACAACATAATTATAGTGGGGGTAAACAAAAGATCCGTCTCCCCTTCCTGGAATAACAGAAATGGAACCCCCTCTGCGGTTGCACACAACAATATCGGGAACTTTGTCGCCGGTGAAATCCCCCACCACAATATTATGCGGGCCTTTTTCTCCGGCAAAGTCTTCCAGCTTGGAGAACATGCCTTTCCCATCACCTATATAAATGCTGATGCTGTCCCTCATCGGACTGGACGCGATTAAATCTGCCTTGCCATCTAAATTCATATCGTGATGAATGATAAAAGAGGACTGATTGCCACCTGAAATTTTTTTGGGAGGCAGAAAAGTGCCATCTCCATTGCCCAGAAATATTTTAATATGCCTTACCTTGACGGCGTTGAGTGCCATGGCGATATCCTGGTTGCCATCGCTGTTGTAATCCCCGATGGTCATATTTGCAGGAGTCGGCCCCGCCTGATAGGCCTCTGCCACTTTAAAAGTACCATCACCCACACCGAGAAGAATGAACAGTTTATTGAAACGCAGTGAAACTGCGAGATCGATTATTTCATCGTTATTGAAATCACCTGCCGAAACGGCGATGGGAAGACGCCCCACTTTCACCTCGGTCTTCAATTTGAACAGACCGTCTTTTTGTCCAAGAATGATGGAGACATTTCCATCACCATAGTTGCATAAAGCAATATCAGGAATACGGTCGCCATTGAAGTCTGCTACATCCAGAGCGAAAGGCTCACGCCCGGTCTCAATTGTTTGCGAGTCTTTGAAGGTACCGTCCCCAATACCCTCCAGATAGGTGAGGGAACTACTAGCAGAGTTGACCACTAGAAGATCAGGAAACTCATCGTTGTTCATATCCTCAGCTAATACTACTTCCGGTTTTTCCCCGACCATATAAGATACTGGCAGGGCAAATAAATCGGGTGAGGGCTGGGTTTGTCCACAGCCAACAAATAGAAGAGTCCCTAACACAGTGGCTAGTATTTTCAAATCCAGTCGTGACAATATTTTCACCATTATTATTTTCGATTCTTGATCAAAACGATTTTCCGTTTATACAGGATGCCTCGAAACTTGTAAACGAAATTGAAATAATGCTACAATTTTTCAACATCTTATAGCATCTTCAAGCCCACATAATATGTCCTTCCATCATTTTTTCAGAACCTTTATTTTCATCGGCCTTTTGTTCCTGATTGGATGCCAAAGTTTTCAATACGATCCTTGGCCCGAGAAC
>JABIXH010000285.1 GCA_018664975.1 Nitrospina sp.
AGGAAATTTTAAACCGCCGGGATCAGATTGCTGAAGAGCTACAGCAGTTGGCATCGAATGAAGAAAATATGAAGGCACTGGAAGAAAAACTAAAACAAAAAGAGGAAACCATATCGAAGCTTGCCATTAAGTTGGCAGAAAAAAGAGAGGCCACCGCAAAGAATCTGACCAGCAGTATTGAAAAAGAGTTGAGAGAACTGAGCATGGGCAATGTCCGGTTTGGAGTACGATTTGACTATCCATCCAACCCAGACGGATTTATTCTGTTCCGTAAAGAAAAAATGAAAGCCACTCCAACCGGATTAGGTACATTGGAGTTTTTATTTTCACCCAATCCCGGCGAAGAATTGCGTCCTCTGGCTAAAATTGCTTCGGGGGGTGAAATATCCCGGGTGATGTTGGCTCTAAAGTCTATTTTGAACGATCAGGATACTATTCCTGTAATGATCTTTGATGAAGTCGATACCGGAATTGGCGGGAGTGTAGCTGAAAAGGTAGGGGTCAAGTTAAAAAAAGTAGCTAAAGCCAAACAGGTTTTCTGTATCACTCATCTTCCACAAATAGCAGGCATGGCTTCTTCTCACTTCCGCATAGAAAAACAAATAAAAGGGAAGCGCACCCGGTCCAGCATTCGTCAGCTGGAATATGAAGAACGAGTTGAAGAGTTGGCCCGCATGTCGAGTGGAGAAAACATCACCGATGCTTCCCTCGAACACGCTCGAGAAATGCTCCGCCCTGACCAAGCGGCCGGTAGTAACTAGCAACCACTAGGCGTGGGGCCGACTGCAGTAGCTGAATTAGGCAAACAATTCCCAGCCCCCTTAGTGGGGAGTTGGACAATGTTTTGTTCAGCCAAGATAAATATTGGGTCGCTAAACACAACGATTGCATTCGCCTCCCCTGCGAAGAAGGGGGGCCGGAGAAAAATATTATGCACACCGATTCCATTCAATGGCAGGTTGAAGTCGATAAAAAAGACATCGCGTACATTGTCAGCATTTTTGAGGGATACGATAATCTGGCGGTGGTGCGAACTGTAGACGCTTCCCGCGGAATCATTGAACTCATGATATCCCCTGATTATTTAGAAGATACACGCAAGCTCACCGAAGCTCTTGCAAAAGAAATTCCCTTTCGCCGGCGGTTCGCCAGGGACAACAAGCAATAGCATTAATTAGCTATCGAATACCTGTCTCGGCCTGACAAGGCTTTTCCCTGTTTTCACTGGGTTAGTAATGGATCATGGAGTAGATGGGGGTGTCTTTGAGTTTTTCCCTTCCGTTGAGGAAGTCCAGTTCGATCAGGAAAGCAACTTCCAGGACTTTTACATTTTCAAAGTTTTTCTGAATCAAATCTAGGGTGGCGGCCATGGTTCCTCCTGTAGCCAGTACATCATCAATGAGGATAATATTCTGGCCTGATCGAAAGGCGTCCTGATGAATTTCAACCGTATCGGTTCCATATTCCAGGGAATAGGTTTCCTGGAAAGTTTTGTAAGGCAGTTTGCCTGGTTTTCTAACCATGACCACACCAGTGCCCAGTGCATAGGCTAAAGCTGAAGCGAAAATAAATCCGCGTGCTTCTACACCGACCACAGCATCTATCGACTTGTCCGCATATCGATTCTTAAGGGAATTAATTGTTTTCTGGAATGCTACCGGTTCGCCCAGAAGCGGTGTAATATCTTTAAAGATGATTCCTTCTTTGGGAAAGTCCGGAACATCACGGATGATTTGTTTCGCAGAGTCCATGGTCTCACCTTTCTTGAAAATCGCGTTAAGCTAGAGTTGCACCGTAGGTTTTTTATCAAAGAATTGAGTAAAAGAAAACTTTATCTTTTTAGAGGTAGATACTTTATGGGATCTTTGGGGTGGGTATCGTTCCTCACCTCAAAATGAACATGGGGTCCGGTGGACCGACCCGTGCTTCCCATCAGGGAAATTTTTTGTCCCTGTTTGACCTTGTTGCCCTTTTTGACAAGGAGTTTTGAGTTATGAGCGTAAAGGGTAGTCAAATGATGTTTATGCTTTATGATGACCATTTTCCCATAGCCAGTGGGACCCCATCCACTAAACACGACTTCACCCTCTGCGGCAGAATAAATAGGAGTTCCTTTGGGAGCCGCAATATCAATTCCTTCATGTTTGCTTCCGTTACGCATTCCGAACCGGGAAGTCAGTGTGCCTTTTGAGGGCCAGATGAGAAAACCTTTGCGTGGTTTAACGGTGGGAGGTGTTTTCTTTTTTGCAATACGCGAAGGGGATTTTTCAGAAGCAGGTATTTGCAAAACCCTGCGGGCACCGGGTATCCATAAGCGGGTTCCCTCCTGCAGTTTAGAGGGGTCACTGATATGGTTGGCGCGTTGCAGAACTTCCACACTCAGTTCATAGACACTGGCAATACGATACAGAGTCTGATCTTTTAGAACCGTGTGGTAAACGCCCTCGCCGTTCTCGGGCCAAGGATCGTATTGAAAACTTTGGCA
>JABIXH010000249.1 GCA_018664975.1 Nitrospina sp.
GGAATCGGGCGCCTCCTTTCAAATGCCCATACCAGTAAGCTTCTGCGATTACCGGTTCCACTTGAATCGGCAAAAGATAGGGGTAAGGTAGGAGCTTTTTAAAAACCAATTCATTTCGAGTCATTATAGATTAAGCAGGCTAAAGGACAGATTCAAAAAGCCTATCCCACTGTTCCATATATATATTTTCGCTATAGCAACTGTCAGCGTGTTGCTTGCCGGTCAACCCCACCTTTTTGCGGGCCTCCACATCAACGATCAAGTTTTCAAGTTTTGCTGCCCACTCGCCATTGTTTTTGCAATAAGAGTCTAATCCACATGCGTCCATCGCCCTGGTATAAGCAGGCGTAGAAGAGACCAGTGTGGGCATTCCCATCCGCCAAAATAAAAGCAGTTTGTTTTCTGGTTTTCCTCTGGCTAAAGGTTTATTCGTATCTATGGGTATGATCGCGATATCGCATGCTGTTACAATATGGGAAAATGTGTCCAGATTCCATTGGTACATATAAAACATCGACTCATTGTTTAAGTGGGAGGCGTCTCCAAAAATTTTTCCTACCTCATCAATCATATGTATTCTGCCAATTCGATTTAAATATTTTTTGTGTACAAGGTCTGTGATTATATGAAGGGAAATCGGATATTTTTTTCTGAGGTCAATTAGTACATCCTTGATTTGAGAAAAACCTTCCACATTAGCGGGTAAGCCCTCCCAGACAAGGTTTATTCTGCTTCCAATGCTGTAGTCTGACTTAGAATGGCGAACCGCCTTAAAGTGGCATTCGAGAATAACATGTGTGTTGTCGCAGTATTTGCTGATTTCGGATTTCTGTTCCAATGTGGTGCATACAACAGCATCAGCTCTGGCGCACATTGCCTGCAGTGATTCCAGGTAATTAAACCTTAAGTATTTTTGTTCCCTCACCATGAATTTTGCCAAACCTCTAAATATTCCTTTAAAGTTTCCCTGCGGGATTGACAGATAAGAGTCAACCAGGAAAAAAATAATCTTCGCTTTTCCTCTGGGATACTTGGCCCAGACGCTAGTGTCGGCGAGTGGTGACAAAACTATAATGTCATAATCTTTGTCAGCTTGTTCAATTTCGAATTGTAGCTTGCGTTTGCGGGCGTAGAAGACAAAATTTCTGAGGTTCCATGGGTGTTCGAGATCCCCGTAGGGCACGAATCCGATTTTCAATTCTGAGAGGTTCATAGATTAATCTCTAATCCTTGGATCACGATAGATTAATTCAAAGGGTGGGCAATGTGTGGAATAAGGCCCTTGATCTTTAGACTTCTAGCTGGTCGTAATAAGTAATTCGAGTTCCTGTGTTTTCAAATTGAAAGGGTAATTGATAAAGATTGGATAAGCTCTCTTTAACCTTTTTTTGGTTTTGCGGTTCTACATATAATAGTAAAAAGCCTCCACCCCCGGCCCCTAGAAGCTTGCCACCTAGGGCACCTGCACTTAAGGCGTGTTCATAATATTCATCAATACTAGGAGATGAAATTTTTTCAGTGATGCTTTTTTTAAGGAGCCAACCTTGATGCAATGCGGTTCCAATCTGGTGAAGGTTAGAGCCCGTTGACAAAACCTCCCTTATGGGTGTTACCAAGTCTTTCATCTTAGAAAGGATACGGCGTTTTTCATCGGTCCTTTCACTCTGAGGTTTTAGGATTTCGTTTGCATCCCTTTTTAGTGCTGTATAGAACAGCATTAAATGAGAATCAACAGCTTCTTTGGTTTCGGGTCGGTAAAAAACCGGGTCTACGGAAACCGAACCGTTTGAATGAAAGGTGAAAACATTCAGGTTTCCGTAAGCCGCAGAATAGTGATCTTGCTTCCCTATTTTTCTGCCTAATATATCTATTTCTAATTGTGAGGCTTTGGCGGCCAGAGTCCCTTTTGTAACCATCTCGCCTTTAAGAGCATGAAGAGCGTGTAATAACCCCACCGCAAAGGCGCTTGAAGATCCTAGTCCAGTTTGCGCAGGGATATCTGCAAATGTAGAAATCTCCAGCGGAAAATCAATCTTCATCATTTTTAGTGCTTCCCGAACAATCGGGTGTTCAATGTCATCGACATTGTCCTTAAACTCCACCTTGCTCCAGTTGATTCGGAATTTATGTTCCGCAATAGCCGTTTGACGCTTAACCGCCACGTATATATACTTATCAATGGTAGTGCTGATCACTTGTCCATCGTCTTTTAAATAATAGGATGGCAAATCGGTTCCGCCGCCGGCAAAACTGATTCTAAATGGGGTCCGAGAAATGATCATATTTTCTCCAAAACAGGTAAAGCTGCTTCAAGGTTATTAAATGCCCCGCATGGCTGCTCGTCTATAGAGAGATCCTTCAATTCAGATTTGTCTCCAATATATATAGACCCGCAGCCAGCATTATACGCCGCTTGGCAATCTCTTGGGTCATCGCCTATGAAAATAGTTTTGTCTAATCGAAACAACCACTCTTTTGTTGCTTTGAAAAAAAGTCCGGGATTTGGTTTTCTGCAAAAACAATTGTCCTCCCAATGATGGGGGCAGACGTAGATTCCTAAAATTTTAATCCCTTCTTGTTCCAGAGCATTCTTCATTTTTTCATTTATTGATCTTACGGTTTCTTCTGAAACCATTTTCCTCCCAATACCTGCCTGATTGGAAATGATAATAAATGAAAATCCTGAATTGGAAAGAGATTTCATTCCTTGAATATTTTCCCGAATGAAAGAAAACTGATCCCATGAGTCAATGTATTCGCCTTTTGGAGCCTTGTGATTGATCACTCCATCTCGGTCAATCAAGAGGATCTTTTTTGGGGTCAAATACTTTTCCGTCAGTTTCCATCGGTCTGGATCCGAAATACTGTGGTAGGCATCCCCCCCTACCATGCCCGCAACCTGGTGTTCCAAAACCAGTTGGGCTATAACATCAGAAAAACTTGAGTTGTTGTCCGTAATAAATTTAAAAATCTCTTTACTGGCTATCATATACCCCAGTTCTACGAAACCTGTGTTTTTTGCAGACCGGGTTTTGTCGTATAACTCCACAACACCGTCTTCCCCTAATCGGATATTCCCGTTAGATTTTTCCTGTACGATGAAGCATAAAAGTTTTTTTTTGTCCGCATAAAATTTTGCAAGTTTTTTCAGATCAAACTGAACAAAGTTGTCCGAGTAAAGAAGCATGAATATATCTTGAAGGAGGTCTTTTGCCCGGTGAAGCCTTCGGCCCGTTTCCCATTCGGCAGGTCCTTGGGAATATTGAATTTGCACGCCCAGCTTATTGCCATTTCCGAAATAGTCTTGAATCTGGTCACCCAAATAACCCGTCATCAAAACAAATTTGAATATGCCATTTTCCTTTAATTGGCAAATTAGATGCTCCAGGAAGGGGACCCCGTTCACCGGAACCATGGGTTTGGGAGTTTTGTCTGTTATTGGACGTAGCCTGGAGCCAAGTCCACCGCACAAGATTGCAGCTTGATCAGGAATGATCATGATTTCAATTCCAAGCTCCGAATAGTTTCGCTTATTCCAGTTTCGATGGAAAGTTCGGGGTGCCAGTCAATTGTTTCATTAATCAAAGAGGTATCAGCCCACAGTCCGTTGTCCTTAGGGCAATCAATTGATTCGGGAAGCAAGTTTTCCAAATTAAGTTTTTTAGTCATGATTCTGCAAATGTCAATAACGCTTCTTGGTTTTCCTGAGCCAATATTAAAAACACCCTCAACATAAGGGTTTTCAATAAGCTTCAAAATCGCCCTGGCTACATCTGACACATGAATAAAGTCATTGACGGCATTTGGATTTCTTAATTCAGGAACTTCCCCATCTTTCAAAGACTGGTAGCAACTGGGAATCAAGGAAGTTGGCCTCTGCCCGGGTCCATAGACAAAAAAAATTCTTCCCCAGATTAAATTGATGCCCCTGGATATTGCTAACTGTCTCCCGACCAACCGAATAGCCGTTTTGAATGATGCGAACAAGTTCGGAGCTTCTGCTTGAGCATTTTCACTTGTTTGCCCCTGCAGGCCTCCATATTCCCAGCAGGTTCCCGCGATAAAAACCCTTTTACACTCAATATGAGTTAGGAAGTCCAGCAGTTGTATATTTATATCAAAATTTTCAATGCACCTTGAAAAAGAGTAATCAGGCAAGCCTGACCATGCCAGATGGATGCAGGCTTCGGGAGAAAACTCTTCAACCTCCTCCTTCCAGCTATCAAAGTTTTTCAAGTCGCTCTTTATAAACTTTAAATTCGTTTTGTTGAAATTTTCTTCATGTTGCCCGACCAGTAGCAGCTGGTGGTGTTCCATTAATGGAACCAGTTGACGTCCAATGAATCCGGTTGCGCCGGTTAAAAATATTTTCATGAAAAGAAAACCCAGGTGCTCGAAAAAAAATACCAGGGAATTTTAGACGGCCTATATGGACTGGGGGTCGAAATCATCAAATTTCTCATCTTTTTCAGATATGACAGCAGGTTCCGCTGGCCATTTCACTGAAAATAAGGGGTCATTGTAGCGGAATCCAGTATAAGATCTTGGAGAATAAAACTCAGACATATAATACAGAATCGTGGTTGAGTCCTCCAGAGTGAGATAACTATTTGCGCATCCTGACGGAACATACAGGCTCAAGTTGTCTCCTGCTTTGAGTTCGACGGGCATCCATTTTAGATAAGATTCCGAATCGGGTCTTAAATCAACGATGACATCATAAAATGCCCCATTCAAGCAAGTTAATATTTTGGCCTCTTCATGGGGGGGGAGTTGATAATGAAATCCTCTTAATGTGTGTTTCTTTTTATTTTCGGAAATATTTGTTTGTACAATTTTAATGTCCAAGCCAATTTCTTGAAATTCTTTTTGGCAGAAGTGGCGACGAAAAGCTCCTCGGCTATCGGCTATCGGTTCAGCTTCAATGATCCAAACTCCTTCGAATTGCTGTTTGTGAAATTTCATATTTTTTTTGGTTAAAGTTCGATAATTTGAGGGTCGTTGGGAAGAGGAAGTATTACCTTTCCATGAAACTGATACTGGTCTTTTATAATTTTTAAAATTTCATCTTTAAAGTTCCAACCAAGAAGAAGCACGGTATCCGGGTTTTTTGCGAAAGCTTCACCGGGTGAAACTATGGGAATGTCTGTGCCAGCAGTAAACTTTCCATGCTTGATGGGGTTTCCGTCCGCGATACAGGTCAAATGGCGATGATCAATGCCACAGAAGTTTAGCAGGGTTGAGCTTCTAGCAGAAGCCCCGTAGCCAATCATTTTGGTTCCATTTCCGCTATGCGTTTTGACAACCTCAATAAGTTTGTTTTTATGGTCAAAACATTTTTCTGAAAACTCCAGCCATTTTTCCTTAAGGCCCAATCCGGAATTTTCGTCCATTTCAAGCTTCTTTTTGAGCCTGGAAGTTTCTGGCCGGTTATTTTTTGAGCAATAAAGAGCTATAGAGCCACCACTTA
>JABIXH010000271.1 GCA_018664975.1 Nitrospina sp.
AACTTGGCAAGCCAGACGAAAGTCTGCGGGCTTTTTGGCTAGTTTTTCCGATTCTGTTTCATTTCGGGGTTCCACCTTTCCAGCAATAACCTGGACAGTGCAGGCAGTACAAAGACCCCGGCCACGACAGTTCAGTATTTTATGAATATTTGCGTAAATACTGAATTTATTGCGAATTGCCGCTTGCCGGAGGTTTTCTCCCGGCTCGACCTGAATGGTACGGTTTTCTCTCTCGAAATGAACTTTTAGCATAGCTGTTATCCAGGGAATTTAGGTTTTCTGGATCATACCGGACTCAATGGCCGATTCGCAATCATTTTCTCCCCCACTCCCGTGGGAGGGAACTGGCAATGGCTTTGATTGGCGGGCAAAGAGTTGTCGGAGGCTAACATGTTCTTGCCCAATTCCCCCCTTATCAGGGGGAGTTATCAAAGTATTGCGCTTGAGGGCTTGGCTAGATTGACAGGCAATGCAGTGCTGGCCCCACGCCTAGTGGGCTAGGAGCAGGCTTCGATTTGTACGAAATCTCTCAACTGGCCTTTGCCCCAGTATCCATAAAATGCACTGCCTACAGTGGTGCAGGCAGTGGTCATGTGGATAACTTGCTTTTGTCCAGCTTCTCCTTTTAACACTCCTACCTGTGAAAATGGCGGGATGCAACCCCCACAATTGGCGCAATCCGTTGAATAGTGTTGGCACAACCGATGGAGGCAGGACTCACAAACCACTGGATCAAAGAGGTAAATTTCTTCCCCTTGATATTCAATTACTGTTGGCAGGGTTTCTACTGGGACTTCACATTCCTGACAAGCCGGGGTTGCCGATGGACTCATAACAAACCAATAAAATATTTGGGTATGCCTAGTGAAAAATTCTACCGCAACGGAATCAGTTGATACAGACTTTTTTCATATTGGGGAAATCATCGAGAACTGCGCCCGCTCCCTTAACGATACTGAGGAGGGGGTCTTCAGGAATAAAGACTTTCAGGGTGGTTTTTTCTTCTATCATTTTGTCTAGTCCACGTATGAGGGCACCGCCTCCAGTAAGGTATATTCCGTTAGAGTGAATATCGGCGGAAAGTTCCGGAGGAATTTTTTCCAGGGCACGCATAATGACCGCAATGATGGTGGTTAGAGGTTCTTTCAGGGCTTCACGTATTTCTTCATCGCCAATAATGATAGACATGGGAACGCCTGTTTTAACATTCAATCCCCTTACTTCGGTGGTCAGGGTGCCCGGTTGAGGAAACGCACTGCCGATTTCTTTTTTCGCGCGTTCGCCCTCGAACACTCCGATATTCAGATGATGTTGAAGACGCATAAAGCGTACGATGGACTCATCGATTTCATCTCCCGCAACGCGTACAGATTCTCCATAAGCGATAGCGGACAGGGAAATGACTGCAACGTCTGTGGTTCCTCCACCAATGTCGATAACCATATTCCCCTCGGGTCGATGGACAGGAATTCCTACGCCGATGGCGGCAGCCATGGGTTCCTCCACCAAATGTACTTCCCGGATTCCTGCCATTATGGAAGCATCAATTACGGCCTTTTTTTCCACTTGGGTAATGCATGTTGGTACACCGACAACCATACGTGGTTTGAAAAATCGATATTGACTCAGTACTTTTTTAATAAAATACTGAATCATCCGGTTAGTCACATCAAAGTCGGCGATGACACCATCTTTCATAGGTCGAACGGTGTTGACCCTTGAATGGGTACGACCAAACATTTTTTTTGCTTCTATACCAACCGCTTCGACGGTGTTGTCATCCACATTCACCGCGACAACGGAGGGTTCGTTCAGCACGATGCCTTTTTCCGTAATATAAACCAGAGTGTTTGCTGTTCCCAAATCCATAGCGATATCTGTAGAGAACAAACTGAAAATGTTGTTAAATAATTTTCTTATCATGCCATCGCTTTCTGGGTCAGACTTTTTCGTGAAAGATTTATGAGGCTGAATAGTTCTCTTCCTTCCTGTGGATAGGAAGAAAGCCCCCATTCGGTCTGAGCTTTAATGGGAGAGCCATTGATATTCAGAGGATTTTGATCAAACAAGTGTTTCAGCTTTGTTTTAAGTTGATCCACCTCTTTTTCGTTTCGATCCATTAACATGATCAGAAAACAGTTTTCTGATAAACGGAAAACAAATTTGGGAGAAGGGATCATTTTTGAAAACAGGGCCATTACTTGTTTAAGGTATGAATCCCCTCGG
>JABIXH010000144.1 GCA_018664975.1 Nitrospina sp.
CTGGAAGGAAGTGGCCCAGGGAATTGCTCATGAAATTAAAAATCCCCTGACCCCGATTCAACTCAACACTCAAAGATTGAAGAAAAAGTATTATGAAAACCGGGAAGACTTTGATCGGGTTTTTGATGAAAGCATCCATATCATCACCCAGGAAGTTGAGGGTATGAAGGAACTACTTAATGAGTTTTTACGATTTTCAAGAATGCCGACTCCAAACCCCAGGCCCACCGCTTTGCATAAAATTATTGATGACATACTCATTTCCTATTCTGAGCATGACAAAAATTTAAAAATTAAAAAGAATTTTGATCCGAACCTCGGGGTCGTACATATTGACCCAGAACAAATTAGAAGGGTCTTTATCAACCTGTTTGAAAATGCTACCGATGCCATTGAAATAGGTGGAAGTATTCATATATCTACTAGGGTGCTCCAAAAGGAAAAACTGGTTCGTATTGAATTCTCAGACGATGGCGCAGGTATTAGCCCCGCCGATAGAGAGAAACTATTTCTTCCACATTTCACCACAAAAAAACGCGGAACAGGCTTAGGATTGGCTATCGTCAACCGGATCATCGTTGACCACAATGGTTCTATTCAAGTCAAGGATAACCATCCAAAGGGAACCGTTTTTGTCATTGATTTACCCTATTTCCCCATTGTTCTGGAGGGCGGGAATCCTTCCGGGCGAAAATTGCACCCAATTACCTCCTCCTAACCTTGATCCATTACTTTCATTCCAGAAAAATTTGTTCTAAAATGTTTTTAACCTAAATTCTTATAAAAATTCATGTCACAAAAAGTAACTTTAAATATTGAATCAGAACTTTATCAACGTCTTGAAGCTCATTTCAGGGATGATGAACAAGGATTGAATCATTTCATTATTGAATCCATTCGAAAACAACTCTCTGATTTACCGATAACCCAATCTCAAAGCAAGCAAGACGACCTCGAAAATTATTTAAAAAAAGGCTCTTCAGGAAGCCGAACTTATGGAATAAAAGGACAGGGTTGGTGACTGGCTTCTGGAAAAGCACATTAGATTTTTCTAGTTAAATCCTTTTCCTCTACTCAACACAATTCTTCTTTAATTTATTTATCAAGTTGGAAAACCCAACCAATAGCTGGCCCCTCATAGAGAACACAACTTATGGCAAATGACCGATTTATTGATAATGGGAATGGCACCATTACCGATAACCAAATGAAATTGATGTGGAAGAAAAACGACTCTTTCCAAGACACCCAAAAATGGCTCAACTGGTTTAAGGGTCAGGATTATGTGGAAATCACCAATATGGAAAGGTTTGCCGGTTTTGAGGATTGGCGTTATCCGAACGAGGAGGAGGCTTGGTCGTTATTTGACCTGAGCTTTAAAAATACCGACAAGTATGGAGATGAAATCTATTTCCCATCCATCTTTGAAGCAGGCAGTGCAGGAACAACCTGGACATTAGAAGAGCGCGACTCTTCCGCCCTGATCATCCAGTATGAGGATGGTATGAAAGTATGGCCTTCGAAGTATGCACATCTCAATATGGCTTACCGTATGGTACGGTCTATTCCATAACCTCACTTTAATGCATTGAACTCTGGCCTGTCAGGGTATTTAATTAGAATTTTTGGACTGTTTGGGGGGATATAATTAAAGCCCTGCTGAATGACAAACCTGACTTTTGCCATTTTGCTGTTCAACCGTTTAAATTCCTGAGGATGCACGCGCTGAGCTCCCAACTCAAAAATAAGGGGTTTCCCGACTGGCAAGCTCAGGACTCCCACCGCGCTTTTTTCTAGATCAATCTTTATCGATCCCGGCCTGACTCCTTTTACAAGGTAACTGCCTTCTGCCATATGAACATTGCTTCCCTCATAATAAATCCTCCATAAGTAACGGGTTTCAAAGCCTCTCGCGCCTGCCAAGGGCAAAGCTGGGTCTAAAAACTGGATTTGAGATCGGTCTTTATCCTTGAAAAAATAAATATTGCGAATGGACCATTGAGAAAATTCTCTTTCAAAAGATCGTCGGGACATGATACTGCAACGCCGAACTTCGAGAAGGGATTGCAACAAAACCCTTTTTTTCCGGATCAGGGTTCTACGAACATTCAACGCCTTGGGGTGATATAAATAACAGCTAGCTACCCCCAACTTGGTATCGCGTACTGAATCAGGGGAAGCTTCCAAACTTTTTTCCAATCTGTCAACAAGCTCAGATTCAATTTCAGGCGAATAATCTCTGCCTACTTCTCGTGCAATGCGAACCACCCCATCCCAATCCCTATCAGTCAAAACTTTCTCCAAGTCAGCCATGACTTGATCCCGATAATTCACTCCAGTTTCGGGATAATATTCCTTGTCCCCGAACACCTTACTTTTTAAGAACAGATATCGTTTGGGATGACTATAGCGGAAGTAGGGATAATTAATATACGCGGCGGCGGAATTAGCAAAATCTTCTTGAGGATTCTGCCTTGAATAGGTAGGAAGCTGTCGGGAAGAAACTGGAGCATAATGATCCACATCAGGATTATTCAAGGCCGTAAATAAAAAATCATCCCCCGGTCGCCCATCCAGAGCGGGAAGATGAACTAAATTGAAATCAGAGATTTTTAGCCACTCCGGAGAAAATGATAAATAACCATGGAATATATCAAAAAAATGCGCCATCTCATGCTGAACTATATTCTGAAACACCTCCCGGTCTTCATAAAATAACGCATTGAAAAACTCGATACGAGCCTCCTGGTCATCGACCTCAACATGGTAGGCCATATTGGAGTTCCGGTATACCGTTCGAAAACTGGGGAAAGTAGCGGCAGGCACATCATCTACCGGCATACCTTCTGGAGCCGCTCGAAGCTTACTAAAATGATAAAATCCTTTGACTTCCGGAATATGCAAAAATGTTTCCGGCAATTGAGAAAATGCCAGAGTCAGCTCTTTTATTTCATCTGGTTTCCAGCCCATTTCCAGGTCCAGCAATTCATAACCAAAGCGAGATTTGAAGTCCTTTTTACCTTGATCAATAAGTTGTCTATAATCTCCAGGATGCTCATAGAAAGGTCTTTTAGACTCCTCACCCGATAAATTTTCAGTTCCTGAAAAACAAAAAATCAAAACCCAGCTGATTGCCATCCATTTGCGCATTATTTTTAAAACCTCATAAATTTTCAACACCTCTAGGTTAACAGAACAAAGTTGTTTTCGCCATAGAAGGTAACTCATTTAAAATCAATATATTATAAACAAAAATTCAGAGATATTTTTTTTGTGCATTTTTTGCATCTTTCTGTACTCTTAGACATCTTAAGATTGTCTCTAAAACAATCTAAAAAAAGGAGTTTTTCCATGGCAAAACTGCCAGGCAGTGACGCAAAATTAATCAGATTAAACCCGGAATGGTCGGTAGAAAAAGCCGCCTCAACTCCAATAGAGCAGGAATTATCTATCAATGATTTTAAAGGTAAGAGACTCGTTATCACCTTGCCGGGTGCTGGCGGTTTCTGCAATAAAGAGTTTGATCTCGTAAAAGACAATATGGATAAATTTAAAGCCGCTGGTGCAGATGAAGTCATTGTCGTGGTTGGAACCGACATCTTGAGCAATGCCGGAAGAGGCCTCCCCAATTTACTTCAGGATGTAAATCAAGAGTTTGGCAATGCCAATAAGCTCACCCTGGAAGGGGTAAAAAGCCGCTATTTACACCGCTCAGCCATTGCAGTGGATGCAGGGGGAGAAGAGGTAGCCCGCGAAGACTCAGAGTTATTAGGTTGTCGAACGGTCGATGGTCTTTTAGAGGTAGCTAAAAAGGCTTTTTCCTAAAAGTATTCTGTAATAAAAAACCTCCCGGTCCTTTTCCGGGAGGTTTTTTTATATCCAAAATTTAACAGTGGCTGATTGAGGGATGAATCAACCATCAGGCTCATCAAGAGTTTTTAAAATCGATTCCAAATCTTTCTTTATCCCTTGTTTCCATTCAAGAAAAACTTCCCGGTCATAGGCAAAATCCATTTGGGTCTCTTTCCTTTTGAACTTCTTGAGCTTGTTTTTGGCACCCGCAATAGTAAATTTTTCTTCATAAAGCAATCGCTTGATTTTCAAGACCAACTCTACATCCTTTTTCTGATATAGTCTTTGTCCAGATTTATTTTTAGAGGGCTTCAGTGCTTCAATTTCATCCTCCCAATAGCGCAAAACATGCTGCTCTACACCGGCAAGATCAGCCACTTCGCCAATTTTAAAAAATAATTTATCAGGAATCTGAGTTGTCATCGGTAGA
>JABIXH010000286.1 GCA_018664975.1 Nitrospina sp.
AATAGGAAATGAATTCCTGAAAAAGGGGCCTCCAGATGAAAACCCAGGCTCTTTAATAAGAACGGCCGAATTTAAATAAGCTTAATACTTTAACGATTAATTTTCAGTTAAACAAAAGTTAAAATTTATTAATCTTATAAAGCCTCTAAATAGAGCAGGCTCCTTCTAAAAACAGGCCAAAATTAAACCTTTTAAAATTCACCCGATAATCAAGAAACTTGTTAACTGAACTTAAACCCAAAAGGACAATTATTCACGCAACATAAATCGTTGGGACAAATTTTGAAATGGGCAATGAAAAGGAATATATATTTCTGTTAATTATATAATGCTTTTTCCTTTATTTACAACCTCAAAACCCTTATGCAGAACCAGCAAGACACGCTTTTGCCTGCTCTCTTCTTTCCAATTATATATTGACTCGTATTAGGAGATAAAAGATAATCGAATTAGGCTATAGGTTTGCAGGCTAACCCGTTTATCTGCCGACAGACCTTTGGCTTGATTAACCAACCGATACCATCGAGAACTTTACTTAGTCAATGGGAAGAGGCGTGCTTTTTACAGAAAAGTCTCACTTCCCTCCGGCCTTCCATAGATTAATGATATTCTTTGTTAACAATAAGTCCAAATTATGAGCCTTTTCCTGTCCGCCGTAGGTTTAATGATGGTCTTTGAAGGAATTCCTTATTTTTGTTTTCCGGAACAGGTTAAGTCTTTTGCCCGAAAAATTCCGGAAATACCTGTGGGGACCATGAGAGTGATAGGATTTTGCCTAATGATGGTTGGCTTACTGGTGGTATTTTTGGGAGGAGGAAAAGCATAATATGATTAAACGCCTGTTACTGTTATTTATCTTTGGAGCCTGGTTGTCTTCAACGGGATGTGCAACTTTGGAGGAAATGACCGCCGAAAAACCCCCAGCCCCGCCACCGCCACCTGAGTTGGTCTATCCTTTTTCTGACATTCCCATTCCCAATGGATTTGAGCGAGACCATGCCAAGTCTTTTGTCTATGAGTCGGGAAGTGGTGCCGTCAAGGTCGGCCGATTTTTCTATTCTGGATGGAGTCAACTAAACGAAGTGGTCAGTTTTTACCAAAACGAAATGGTGAATAAAGGCTGGAGCCTGGTCAACTCTATCAAGCATGAAACCACCATCCTAAATTATGAAAAAGAAGGCTGGCTTTGTGCCTTGAGCATTAAATCCACACTAGGTAAAGCTTATATTGAAATCCAGGCTGGCCCAAAATAAGTTAAGGCCATGCACGGAAGAAATTAGCACGTTATATTCGTCCTCTTTTACCCGTCTGGGCATAAAGGTTAGTGAGAGATCAACCGCCCTTGCAAGAGCGTGACACTGAAACCATGACCGATATTTCCGGCCAACAATTACTGTTAAATTTTCCTTCCTGTCCGGAATTTAATTTTGCCAATTTTGTTGTTTCGGAGGGTTCGCGCATGGCATTTGAAACGGCGATGGAGTTCTGCTCCCCCAACCCTGTTCCCTACCAAGCCCTGTACCTGTTTGGTCAGAAAAACCTGGGGAAGACCCATTTACTCCTATCAATGGGCAATCAGGTCGCAGAGATGGGGTTACGCGCAGTCTACATTCAAGGACAGGATTTTGTAGACAAGATGGTGGACGATCTTTCGCCCAAAAACCTGAAAACCATGGAACAACTTTTAAATGTAGATTTTTTTCTCATGGATAACGTGGAAAGCCTGGCACACTCCTCAAAGGCACAAGAAAAGCTTTACCACATCTACAATCAAATGATGGAAAAGGGTGGGAAACTTGCTTTCACCGCAAGCCTTCCTCCTGATAGCAACTCTGCCATGGAAAGCTACCTGACTTCCCGATTTCAGTGGGGGATGGTGGCGGAAATAAAACCCATTGATGATTCCACAACGTCCAGAATTATTTTGAAGCTCGCAAAAGATATAAATCTGGTCTTACCCGAATCCATCATCCAGTATTTACTTTCCCGTATCCCCCGGGATTTTATTTCCATCCAGAATGCAGTTTCTGTCATCAACAAGGAATCTTATATTCAGAAGAAGAAAGTGACCCTGCCTCTGGTTAAAATGGCCCTCGATTTATCCTAGCCGCTATGAAATCCTGCAATATCTCCGCTAACCTGGAACGTTGGAAAAAAGAAATGCCAGACAAGCCGGCGATTATTGAAATGCAGTCCGGGACACAAATCACTTTCAAAAAGTTGGAAGAGGAAAGTAATTTAATTGCCTCTGGACTTCTCCACCATGGAATGAAAAAGGGGGACCGGGTTCTCGTGATGGTCCCTTACGGAATTGATTTTGTTACCCTAACATTCGCATTATTTAAGGCCGGAGTTGTTCCCGTACTGATTGACCCCGGCTTAGGAAAAAAAAATGTTTTGCACTGTATTAAACAGTCCGAACCCCAAGGAATCATCGCTATTCCTTTGGTCCATGCCATAAAAACTCTGGTTCCGAGTCCGTTCAAATCGATTCAACTCTCTGTAACCGTTGGTAGAAAATGGTTCTGGAGGGGACCCACCCTGAAGCAGGTAAAAAGAAACGGGCAACCCAGTTACAAAATGGATGAAACCCATGAAGAACAGGCGGCGGCTGTTTTATTCACCAGTGGCAGTACCGGGCCAGCCAAAGGCGTTCTATATACCCACGGTATGTTTGACCAGCAGACTCGAATTCTTCGCGAACATTTCGGCATTCTTCCTGGTGAAAAAGATTTACCCACCTTCCCCCTGTTCGGTTTGTTCAGTACGGGGATGGGAATGACCAGTGTGATTCCTGATATGGACTCTACTCGCCCGGCAAAGGTCAACCCTGAAAATATTATCAATCCTATTCAGAAATACCAAATCACCAGCAGTTTTGGTTCCCCAGCTCTTTGGGACACAGTGAGCCGCTATTGCAAAAATAATAAAGTACGGCTTCCTTCTCTTCGACGAATCTTGATTGCAGGGGCCCCGGTTTCAGGATCTTTGCTCAAGCGTTTTGAGACTATTCTAGAGAGGAATTGTAAAGTCCTTACTCCCTATGGAGCAACCGAAGCCCTCCCCATTACTTCCATAGAGAGGCACGAGATAGTGAATGATACCTGGGAAAAATCAGAGCAGGGGGAAGGAACCTGCGTGGGCAGGCCTGTTCCCGGGGCGGAAATAAAAATCATCCTGATTTCTGATGAATCCATTCCAAAATGGCAGGAGGATTTGGAAATCCCAAAAGGCCAAACAGGAGAAATAATTGTGAAAGCTCCCTGGGTCACTAAGTCCTATTTCAACCAAGATGAGGTCACCCGTCTGGCCAAAATTCCTGATGACAAAACCTTCTGGCACAGGATGGGAGATGTCGGGAAATTGGATGAACAAAGCCGGCTTTGGTTCTGCGGCAGAAAAAGTCATCGTGTCATCACTGCTTTGGAAACTTTATTCACCATACCTTGCGAAGCTATATTCAACCAGCACGCCGATGTTAAGCGTTCTGCTCTGGTCGGGAAAGGAGGCAATCGTGAACCGGTCATCATCATAGAACCGGAATGCATGGATAGGGTAACTCAGGATAGAGAAGCCTTTATTAATGAATTATTAAATCTTGGAGCCACATCTCCGCACACCCGCTCCATAAAAAAAATACTTTTTTACCCAGACTTTCCTGTGGATGTCAGGCATAATGCCAAAATCTTCCGCGAGAAACTGGCCGCTTGGGCCGAAAGTCAATAACATTTTTCAAAGCACAAAAAACTCTTCTCTTCCATAGATGTTTTCTCCTACTTCAGATTCTCAAACTAAATCCTTCAATCCATCCAAATTTTTATTTGGAATTTTCTTCATTGCGCTGGCCTTTCGCCTGTGGGGGGTAACTAATCCCCTGCTGGATTTCCATGGCTGGCGGCAGACCCTGACCGCAACATTTGCTTATAATTTTTATGTCGATGGGATGAATTTTTTCAATCCCAGACCGAGCATGATAAATTCGATTTTCCACTTTGAGTTCCCCCTTTATACCTACCTTGTTGCTCTTCTTTATAAAGTTTTTGGTTTCCACGAAATTTTAGGGCGCATCGTAGCTATTGGATTCAGCATGGGTTCTATCTGGTTTCTTTATCTTTTAGGAAAGCGTTATTTCGACAAAAAAACAGCCCTCGTGGCGTGTGGATTTTATGCGGTACTCCCTTTCAGCGTTTATTATTCCCGCACCTTCATGCCCGAGTCAACCATGCTCTTTTTTTCCATTTCGATGGTGTATATGTTTGCTCGCTGGCTCGACACAGGAAAATGGAGTCATTTTCTTCTCGCATCCCTTCTCGCAACTTTGGCCTTCCTGGTAAAACTTCCGACCCTCTATATGGGTGGGCCTCTCTTACTTTTGGCCTGGAGCAAGTATCGTGGACAAATATTCTACCAACCTCTCTTATATATATTTGTAGCCCTAATCCTGGCCCCTCCCGCTCTCTGGTACAGCTACATAGCAAGGCTCCAATTTGAAACGTATGGAGGTGGAAATCTTTGGCTAGATATGCTTAAGGACTGGGAAGTTCTCTTGACTCTTCGTTATTGGAAGCTAATTTTCTGGACACGGCTGGTAGAAAAAATGTTCGCCTTCACCGTTTTCCCTTTTTTAATAATGGGAATGAGAGCGCCCTCCTCCAATAAAGAACGCTATGTTCTTCATACCTGGTTTTTTTGCGTTTGCGCTTATTTTATAATTGCCGCTAAATACAATTTTATTCACGAATATTATCAGGTACCAATCATCCCAGTCGGTTGTCTGTTTGCTGGAAAATTCATATCGGATTTTTATACGCAGAACATCTCAAAAGAGTGGCATAAAAGTTCAAAGGTGTGGGTGGTTTTAATCATGATTATTTTTATCCCCTTACATTCGGTTTACAAACTGAAGGGTAGGTTAAATTACAATGACACCTATTTGAATATTGGCGCAGAAATAAGAAATAATACCAAACAGGGTGATCTGATCATTGCTAATCAGGACCTCCTTAAACCACACCTGTTCTATTATGGACAACGAAAGGGATGGGGAACTACCCTCGATAAAAAACTAAGCCCGGAAACCCTTACCGAATATGTCGAAAAAGGAGCCCGACTGTATATTATGGTTGAAGGGAACCTTGAAGAAACAGACCCTGAACTCTATGAGTTTCTAAACTCCCGCCACCAATTCCTGAGAAAAGACGACAAAACAACTCTGTACAAATTGCTTCCCCGGTAAGCAAGATTAGTTAAAATCGGGATGACAAGACCAAACCACCCCCAAGATGGTCTGCGCGAGGATATATGCTAAAGTGTCGGCCTTTTCTATTACTATGAAGCTTGAGAATAGTTTTTGAGGTGAAATAGCCCAGGGCCGCCCCCAAAAAAATATCGGAAGCCCAGTGTTGGTCATCATTAATTCGGGATAGTCCTGTCAGGCTGGCAATGCCATATGAAATAGGGGCCATCATAGGATTCTCTTCATATTCGTGAGCTACCACCGTAGCAATGGCAAAGGCCGTAGAAGTATGACCAGAAGGAAAAGAATTATTACTCGAGAATGGGCCAGAAAAAGTGCTAGAAGAAGAATCTGTGGTATCTGGGCGGGCCCGCCCTATCCCTGCTTTTATGACTGTCGTGAATAAACTGGTTACCAAAAAACTTTCGGTAGCCAGCAAAGCGGTTCGTTCCATTTTATAATTTTCCCCTAACCGCCCATAAAGATAGAGTCCTGTCAGGGCAGGTAGGCTAATAAAAGCATTTCCAAAATGTTCAAAAAAGTTCGACAAATCATCAGTCGTAGAGTTCCGATTATCTTCAACTACGTTTTGAATTCTATCATCCAGCAAAAACAACCCCCCTGTAACCCCTAACACTATTGAAGCGGCGGTCCAATCCGAATTATCCCAACGCCAGGGAGATGTCAGCACATACCGAGTATCTTCGATAAGTCCCTTAAAAAAACTGGTGTCTAATTTAAGATCCCCGACCTGACTTATTTTTTCTCTTTCTTCTCTTCGGTCTGATGAATAGTTGGCCTTTCTGGTCAAGAGCGAATCATTCTCAAAAATTTTACTTTCAAAAAATTCGCCCCCTCCA
>JABIXH010000287.1 GCA_018664975.1 Nitrospina sp.
CGGAAACTGAAGCCGAAGGGATGAAAGATTTTGGCAAGATCATGAAAGTCCTGGTTCCCGAGCTCAAAGGTAAAGCAGATAATGGTCTTATCAAAGACCTGGCAGGTGAATATTTGAATTAAAACCCCGGCATGTAATTTTGTCCGGGGAATTGGCGGACCTAAAGCCTGCCTCCTTAATAATATTTTGAATCGCTGGACCTCCGTGTCCTTCCTAACGATCTGTTGATATTTTGAAAAGTTCAATACCCGATAACATTATTGATGAGATTCGCGACCGCACCGATATTGTCGCGGTGATTTCGGAACACGTTGTCCTGAAAAAAGCAGGCAAGAACTTTAAAGGCCTTTGCCCTTTTCACTCCGAAAAAACGCCTTCATTCTCTGTCAGTCCTGAGAAACGCATTTACCACTGTTTCGGCTGTGGTGCCGGAGGCAATGTTTATAAATTTCTCATGGAAATCCAGAGCATTTCCTTTCCAGATGTAATCAAACTCCTGGCTGAACGTACCGGCATCCCCCTTCCCAATAACAGCTCGGGCCATTCACAAGACCCCAAGCAAAAGGAACGGGAGGCTTTAAGAAAACTCAATGAATCCGCAACCCGGTATTTCCAGTCTTTACTGAAAAACCCCGAAGGCGGGTTAAGCGCAAGGAACTATTTAAGTTCGCGCCATTTCGACTCAGAAATTTTAGAGAAGTACCGGATAGGTTGGTCAACCCCCACTTGGAGAGGCCTGCTGAATCATGTCCAGCAGAATAGCTCTGTCACTCAGGAACGCCTTGTCCAATCTGGATTGGTCATCCAGAAGGAAGATGGGTCCACCGTTTATGACCGTTTTCGTGGTCGAGTCCTTTTTCCCATCAAGGATCTTCACGGCAACATCATCGGTTTTGGGGGTCGTGCCATTGCCGAAGGGGACAACCCAAAATACCTCAATTCGCCCGAAACGATTCTCTATCAAAAAGGTGAAACGCTTTTTGGGATAGACCAGGCAAAACAAGCTATACGCAGGGAAAATCAGGCTATTCTTGTCGAGGGTTATTTTGACCAGATGCGAGCAGTACAACATGGAATCGAACATGTTGTTGCCACTTGTGGAACTGCTCTAACCGCCAAACAAGCAGGGATATTACGAAACCATGCGGAAACGGCTATTCTGGTGTTCGATTCCGACCCTGCGGGCCGATCTGCAACAGAAAAAGGCTTTGACATCTTACTGGAGCACGGCTTGAATGTGAAAGTTGTTGTCTTACCCGATGGTCAGGACCCGGATTCATTCATCCATGAACAGGGTGCCGAAATTTTTCTAGAAAAAATCCGCAACGCCAAACCCTTTATTGAGTCTTATATTGATGCGCTGATCCAAGAAACGCCGGGAAAAGCTCCCGCAGACCGGGTTAAAATGGCAAACAAGATTCTTCCTTTGCTCGCAAAAATAAAAAACAATGTGGAACGGACCGCCTGGCTTGAAGAATTCACCTCCAAAACGGGCATTGATGACCTAAATTTTTTAAAGGAATTAAAAAAATCTTTTTCTCAAAACCAGTCCCGGTTGGTCGAAACAGACAATGTTTCTGCCTCACTTTTAAATTTGGAGAAGCATTTAGTTCACCTTATTCTTTCCGATAAGGAAACAGCTCGTGGCATCCTTTTGGATATAAACCCTGAAGATTTTTCAGATCCAATCCTGAAGGCTATTGCACATACCTGTCAGAAAAAAATTGATGCCGATGAAGACCTGAAGTTGGACCAACTTCTTGATCAGACCGAAAATCCAGAGGTCAGAAATACTTTATCCCGGTTAGGACTGGAACCCGTAGAGTTTGACACACCCGAAAGAACCATTAAGGAATGTGTTAGGAAATTTAAAAATATTCACCTTAAATCTAAAATCAAAGATCTTAAGTTGCAGCGCCTTGAAGCGGCTAAAGCCGGGCAGGTAGAGCGGTCGCAGGAATTGCAGGCGCAGCTTCACGAAATGCATTTAGCTTTAACCCATTAATATATATTCAAAACACAAACCACTTAGCGTAGTCAGGAGAATTCATCCAGATGGCCACAATGGAAAAACTAACACATGTATCAGAAATTAATCAGCTGATAACACAAGGTAAGGAAAAAGGTTATTTAACTTACGAGGAAGTCAATGATGTATTACCCTCTGATGTTGTAACCCCGGAACAGATCGATGATCTCATGCACCTCTTTGGTGAAAATGAGATAGATATCGTTGACACCAATACTAAAGGTGAAAAAATCGCCGCCGCCAAAGGGGACGGGCGAGATAAAGATGGGGCCGCCGGAGAAGGAACAACAACCTCCAAGTCAGACTCCGTTTCTATTGATGATCCAGTCCGGCTTTACCTGCGTGAAATGGGTACCATTTCTCTCCTCACTCGAAAAGGCGAAGTTGAAATCGCCAAGAGGATTGAAGCCGGTCAAAATGAGGTGCTTGCAGCAGTGGCCAGCTGTGCCGTCACGACCCGCGAACTGGTTGCCATGGGAGAGGATGTTAAAAAGGGGGAAGTTCGAATCTTTGATCTTATCCAAAGTCCTGAACCCGAAGAGAATAAAGAACAGGCTGGAAAAGATGAAAGTAAAAAGTTTTTGAAAAAAATTAAAACACTAAAAACAGAATTCTCCAAACTTGAAAAGCTCCAGGAAAAAATTGAGAGCGGTAAATTGTCTGAAAAAATGCAGATCAAAACATCTGATCATGCGGAAAAACAACTGAAAGATGTTGAAAAAACTATTTCCAGCCTGACGCTCGCAGTAGATGTAATGGATGAAGTCATCGAAAAAATATATGGAATCGCCGGGACTTATCGTGAAGCTGGAAAACAGGAAAAAGCTATCGAAAAACAATTGGGCATGTCTTTAGCCGGAATTAAAAAGCTGGCTAAAAACTGGACCAAACAGAAAAGCGTCAAACTCCCAAAAGGAAAAGTAATCACCAGAGCCCAGTATGACAACCATATAAAACTGGTGCAAAATGGGCGCCGGAAAATCAAAAAAATAGAAAAGGAAACATTAACCAGCAAAGACAGTTTGTTAGCGACCGTAAGATCTATAGCACGCGGGCGAGTTAAAGAAAAAACGGCCAAGAGAGAACTGGCAGAAGCCAACCTCAGACTGGTAGTTAGCATCGCTAAAAAATATACCAGCCGAGGTCTTCAATTTCTGGATCTGATTCAAGAAGGAAATATTGGCCTTATGAAGGCAGTCGATAAATTTGAGTACCAACGAGGTTACAAGTTTTCGACTTACGCCACCTGGTGGATTCGACAAGCCATCACCCGCGCAATTGCAGACCAAGCAAGAACTATCCGCATTCCGGTGCATATGATCGAAACCATCAACAAACTGATTCGGGTTTCCCGGCATCTTGTCCAGGAACTCGGACGCGAACCCATACCGGATGAAATCGCCGCTAAAATGAGCCTGCCTGTGGACAAGGTGCGGAAAGTCTTGAAAATTGCCAAGGAACCCATTTCACTGGAGACACCCATCGGCGAAGAAGAGAATAGTCATCTGGGAGATTTTATCGAAGACAAAAAAGTCCTGTCACCCATCGATGCAGTGGTCAAAAAGAACCTGAAGGAACAGACCTTGAAAGTTCTCTCAACTCTGGCCTCCCGAGAGGAAAAAGTATTGAGAAAACGTTTCGGGATCGGATTGGATTCTGAACATACTCTTGAAGAAGTCGGACAGGATTTTGCAGTCACCCGTGAACGCATCCGGCAAATCGAGGCAAAAGCTCTACGCAAATTACGGCATCCCAGCCGTAGCAAAAAATTACGCAGTTTCATCGAAAACTGATTGCGTGGGCCTATAGCTCAGTTGGTAGAGCCCCCGGCTCATAACCGGTAGGTCACAGGTTCGAATCCTGTTGGGCCCACCACCTTACGGTGGCATAGTTTATTCACTGAAAATACTGTCTTCTCATTTCAGTTTGGTGTTTCTCTTGTCTGGTTAGGTTAACCTTTGACTAATCGCGTCCTTAAAGCCGGAGACATCTCAATGGCGTAGAAGGTTTACTTAAGAAAAAAGTATGACGTATATTAACAATAGATTGCAATTAGTTTGAAAATTTCTACCCACATACTCTAATTTTGCAACTTATCTTTACGTGAGTTTTCAAATCTCCATATCAGTGTTAACCTAGCACCTAACTAAATTGGCCAGAAATTCAGACCGCGATGGGGAAAGAATAAGTGCCTGATAAGCAAGTTCTGGGAATTATGTAGACTCTGGTTTCTATCCATCCAAATGCCAGCGTAAAGGAAGCCATGCAAAAAATGTCCTCTCAGGGAAAAGATGTATTATTCATCAAACAGGAGAATGAATATACGGGTATTTTCACTAAAACTGATCTCATTAAGTTGCTGGAAAAAAATATTAACCCTGCCGAGGTAGGTGTTTCCACCGTCATGTCAAAACCTATACTTTCTATTGATGCATCTGCGTCCGTAGAGGAAGCACGGAAAATTATGGTAGAAAAAAAACTCCGCCATTACGCTGTAACCCAGAACAGGAAAATTGTCGGCGTCCTATCCATAGTGGATATGAATTCATGAATCCAGTTTACTGTTCTTATAAAATCCCAACACCCTGAATACTTTTTTCATGCAACTGGATGACAATCGTTTGGATCTTGTAACAATTTAGTCATGAACCATTATTGTTTCATATTCCTACATCATGGATGAAAGCAATTACCATTTAATTTCACTTGTCGGTTTTTTTCTGGTCGCCTTCATTGCCTGGGCTACAGGGAGTCGGAATAAGATCAATATAAAAACTATCATGGGAAGTATTGTTTTGGCTTGGGTTTTAGGAGGCCTAACGTTTTGGGTCTCCTGGTCTCGGTCTGTTTTGCATTGGATCAACGATGTATTGATCGCTATTCTCTCGGCTTCCCATAAAGGAGCTTTATTCCTGTTTGGACCTCTCGCCCTTGGCCCAGGACAATCAATGCCGAATGGTACCCCTTCAATAGGGTTTGTCCTTGCTTTTCAAGTCTTACCCTCTGTGATTTTCTTTTCTTCGATGATTTCTGGAATGTATTACTTAGGAATTATGCAAGCTGTCGTCCGGTTTTTCGCCCGTATTTTTTATCGGTTATTAGCTTTGTCTGGAGCAGAATCTTTATCTGCCTCCGCAAATATATTCGTTGGGATTGAATCCAGCCTGACCATTCAGCCGTATCTCGAAAAAATCACACGCTCCGAACTGCTTACCCTGATGACCTGTATGATGGCAACGGTAGCCAGTACAGTTATGGGAATTTATGTTATTGCTCTCCACGAAATATTCCCACAAATTGCAGGCCACCTCGTTTCCGCATCTTTAATATCCATTCCCTGTTCTGTTATTGCCAGTAAACTTTCATTGCCGGAATTGAATGTACCCGAAACTATAGGAGAATTGCCTCAGGGCAATAGCAACACTAAAAAAGTATCAAATTTGATGGTCGCACTAGTAGAAGGTGGTTCGCAAGGGGTTAAGATGGCTGTGGGAATTGCCACCGTTTTAATCGTGGTACTGGGACTGGAAGCTTTGGTCGATTTGGTGCTTATTAAGTTATTCGGTCACAACCTATCGGTGCAAAACCTGCTGGGCTGGTTAACCGTACCCTTTTCGGCCCTGATGGGACTGCGCCCTGAAGAATGGCAACTGGCCAGCCAAATTTTAGGTTCAAGGTTTGTGGAAACGGAGGTATCAGCATATTTTGCTTTGGCCCAAACCCAGATAGCCGACCCGGCGCCGTTTACCCAGAGATCAGTAATTATATTAACTTATGCGTTATGCGGATTCGTACATCTCGCCAGTATGGGAATTTTTGTTGGTGGCCTTGCCGCTCTGGTTCCATCCCGAGCCCATGACATCACTGTGATGGGTGGACGCGCTCTATGGACTGCTTTTTTAGCTACAGTCCTCACGGGTTGTATCGCTGGAACACTAATCATAACCTGACTTCTAAATTCGGTATTTAAGGACAAGTTTTATTCGCACCATTTCTTCCTGATTAATCTTTGTCCTTGTCTTTGTCTTTGTCCTTGTCCTTGTCCTTGTCTTTTTGCTTGGCTTCAACAGTGGGCGGGTCAAATGATTTTATCAACAGACCTGAATCAAAATTCGCCGTAAAAAAAAACAGAAAAAC
>JABIXH010000261.1 GCA_018664975.1 Nitrospina sp.
CTCAATCTAAAGAACCTTCCAAAATTCTTATGGGGTTAGGGTTGAGCGAAGAACAGGCCCGTTGTAGTTTACGGATTTCTTTTTCTGAAAATAATACTCTGGAGGATGTTGATCAATTTCTGGAAGCTTTTGGAGTAGCCTACCAGGCCCTTTATCCTACCTTTTTGCAAAAAGCTTAATATCGATGACCGAACGAAAAACAGTCCTGGTCCGCTACGATGAGATCGGACTGAAGGGAAAAAACAGGAAGTATTTTGAAAAATGTCTCCTGAAAAATATTAAGCGTGAGCTTTCCTGTTCCGATGATATTATTTATCGTTCGCCTCGAGGCAGAATCTTTTTAGACATTCCATCCAGTTTCGCGCCTGAATGCAAAGCCCGGTTAAAATTCGTTCCAGGAATAGCTTCGTTCAGTATCGGAGTTTCAATGGCTCCTGATTTTGAAGCGATCTCCGCCTTAAGCGTTCAATGGATTGAACCTAAACTAGTATCTACAGGTTCGATGAAGTTTTGTGTTAGGACCCGACGTTCTGCAAAATCTTTTCCCCAAACTTCGCCGGAAGTGAATTTTGAGGTGGGTTCACGGATTATGAAGCAATTGAGCTCAAAAGGCCTGACCGTCAATATTAATGAGGCGGAATATATTCTAGAAATTGAGATTGGACGATTGGAAACGGTGGTTTTTGATAACCGGGAACCGGGACTGCCTGGACTTCCTGTAGGAAGTTCTGGGAATGTTCTTTGTCTGCTATCTGGAGGGATAGATAGCCCTGTATCTGCCTATATGATGGCATGCAGAGGATGCAGAGTCCATTTTGTGTTTTTTGACAATCAACCTTTTCTTGGCAGGGGAGGGTACGACAAGGTATTGAGTCTGGCAAAAAAGATCAATCGTTTTCAAACCCGGGGAACCTTGTTTGTGGTTCCTTTTCAAGATATGCAAAGTGCTATTCGCGACCATTGCAATGAAGAAAACAGGGTCGTGCTTTACCGTCGCATGATGTATCGCATTGCCGGGGAAATTGCTGACCGCTATAATTTTATGGCATTGATTACCGGCGAGTCGTTGGGGCAAGTGGCTTCGCAGACCTTGGAAAACCTCGCGGCGGTTTCTTGCGTTACCCCATTAAGTGTTTTTCGACCTTTAATCGGAATGAATAAAGAGAGCATCATCAATAAGGCGATAGAAATTGGCACTTATGAAACCAGCATTGAGCCTCAACCTGATTGTTGTTCTGTATTCATGCCTAAAAATCCTGTTACCCGCAGTAAGATCCCTTTTTTGGAAAGGGATGAACAAAAAATCCCATGGGAAGAATTGCGCGATGCAGCTTTGGCACGTATGGAAATTATCAAGGTAGACGATTTATAATGTTGGATGTATTTTGTTGACCTGCGGAGTTTCTGGAAGTGCTTTTAAAAGGTCAAGAATCGTTTTATTTTCTTCTGGATGTATATAATCTCCAGCTAATTCGCTTAATGGTAAAAGGACAAAACGTCTCTTCGTCATTTCTGGATGGGGAATTGTGAGAGTGTCGGAATTGATCACGTTATTCTCGTAAGCCAGCAAATCTAAATCGATAATTCGGGGACCCCACTTTTCATCCCGTTCTCTTCCCATTGTTGTTTCAATTTTTAGAACGATATTTAATAATTCATCCGGGGTGAGTGAAGTATTAATGGTAACCACCGTATTGACGAACCAGTTTTGCTCGATTTTTCCAACGGGTTCTGATTCGTAGAGACTGGACCGATCAATTACTTTTATTCCCTGCGATGCATGGAGAAGGTCAATGGCTTTCTCACAATTTTCTTTTGGGGAACCCAGGTTAGAGCCGATTCCGATGAAGGCTTTATAGGTCATGCATAGGACTCACTCTAGCATACGGGGGCCTGGCCCCATGCCACTGACAGTCGCATAAGTGTCCCCATAATATTGCCATCGGCCGCTGGCCGATTAAAATTCGAATTCCACAGTAGAAAGACGAGTTTTAATTTCTTTCATGATTTGGATTTCTTCCTCTTCACCATTGGCCGCAAACGTTGCTGAAAATCGAACGTAATTTCCAACATCATCCCAAGGAACTGAGGATATTAGCATTTCAGTAATCAGAAACTGGGAGAACTCTTCACCATTGGCAAATCTACGCCCACCTTTTATTCCTTTTGGTGCACCCACATAGAGAAAGAACGAGCCACCGGGCATTTTTGCATTGAAACCCACAGAATTAAGAGTTTCTACCAGCATGGATAATCGTCGTTTGTACTTAATTACAATTCTCTCTGTAATTTCGGGATGCTCCAGAGCATAAATTCCTGCCTTTTGGATGCCAGCAAACTGACCGGAATCGATATTGTCCTTCACATGGGAAAGTCCTTTAACAATAAGTTCATTGCCAACAATAAAAGCAATGCGCCAGCCAGTCATATTGTAGGCCTTAGATAGAGAATGGAACTCAACTCCTACATCCAGCGCGCCGGGTAGAGATAGAAAACTTTCAGATTTTCCGTCATAGGTCAGGGCCGCGTAGGCCGCATCCTGAATAATAATAAGATTATTTTGTTTGGCAAACTCGATAGCTTCTTCATAAAACTCGCGAGTAGCCTTGGCACCGGTGGGATTGTTGGGATAGTTCAGATATAAAATTTTTGCCTTTTCCCGGGTGGCTGAATCGATTCCTTTAAGGTCAGGAAGAAAATTGTTGGCTTCGGTCAGGGGAAGGTTGACAACATCACCACCCAGATACTGAGTGTGGGTTCCCATTACGGGATAACCGGGAACGGTCATTAAAGTGATATCTCCAGGATTGATGAAAATTGCCGGAGCCATTGCCAGACCAGGCTTAGATCCGATAGTATGATTAACATGTTTACCGGGTTCGAGTCCTTTTACGCCAAAAACGTTTTCCATGTATTTGCAGGCCGCCACTTTAAACTCTTCGATACCGTTATCTGTGTAGCCACGATTTTCTGCTTTCTCCGCTTCCCGTTGCAGGATTTTTACCACACCGGGGTCGGCCATCTCGTCTGGTTCCCCCACTCCCATATCGAATAAAGTTTTACCGGGGTTGGCATCAAGTGCGGCGCGTTTTGCTCGTTTTATTTTTTCAAATTTATAAATTTTTGTATCTTTTCCGAATTGACTGCCACCCAGGCGGTCTGCAAAAAGAGATTGGATATAGCTTTCATCAGACATTCTGAAACTCCAAATTATAATAAAGAAGAATAAGTTAAGATTTTAAAGGAGGGCTCAATCTAGCCAAAAACCTTATCGCTGTCAAGTTGTTCAATGAAGGGTTGTGGGGTTTCGAAATGGTTGGGTTCGGTGAATTATTGAAACCGCATGATTTTATCAGGCTTTATTTGCTTATTAACTGTCCCATTTTCCATACTCGTCCTTTGTCATCATTATATATAACTTCTCCGGTTCCGGTGAAGCTGAAACTCAGGATGCGATGAGAACCTGCAGAAAGGTTCTGATCCTCAAAATATAGATTTCTTGCTGACCCATCAGTAAGATAAGCAATCTGGCTTTGGGCATTAAGTTTAAACTCTTTTACCTTCACAGGTTTTCGGCTCATCTTTGTTCGGTTTTTAAATAATCTCCCCAAATCATCCAAATAAAATACTGTCCCCTGCGAATCGACTTTGAATTTGAGGACTTTTGCTGTGTGGGGACTCATGGCAATCTGGTCAACAAATAGAAGGCCCATATCGTTTATGTATATGGCTCGACCATTTTTGGTTACCGCAAGATTGGGAGCAATAAAAATTCTTTGCCCTGTGAAAGGGGCTTCTCTTTTTTGAAAGATGACCCTTCCCCGATTTTGATTAAGGGCCGTCCCATTTTTAAAAACAATTCCTTGATCATTCAAATATACAATGTCACCCTGCTTGGAAACCAGATAGATAATCACTGCTCCACCAAGACTCTCTAGTCTGCCTGATTCGTCTGCCAAAAAGGGACCATTTTGGGTGCGATAATACACCTTGCCATTTCTGCTAACTTTGAAATCCCGAACGGGATGACGAGATATTTCTTTGCCATTTTTTAGCAGGGTATCATTTTGACTCTGAAGATTAACAATATCTCCCTGACAGGAGGACTTTATAGAAGAGGTATCGTTTAAAGTCTGGTTGTTTTCACAGAAGGTATTTAGGGATTGTGAACTGCTATCATCCCTGGAATCATCATCAAAAGCCAAAACCGGAGAAATAAATGTCAGAAGCAACAGGCCAGAATATATGCTGAGAAAAGTTAATCGCATCAGCCTTTGGTGTTATGGGAGATACCAGCGCTTTGGAATGTAGCCATTTCAGAATATATTTTAACCCCTGCTTCTATAAGGTTAAATGCTAACACCGCACCTGTTCCTTCCCCTAAGCGCATTTTTAAATCTAAAAGGGGAGAAGCCTGATGGAGGTCGAAAAATACCTGATGCCCAGGCTCTGTCGAACGGTGTGAAGAAAATATATAATCTTTTACCGATGGGTTTAGCTTAATGGCCATGGATGCGGCCGCACTGGAAATAAATCCATCGACAACAACAGGAATATTTTTTGAAGATGCACCTATTATCAAACCCATAATTCCACCAATCTCGAATCCACCTACTTTAGCAAGAATGTCTATGGGGTCATCTGGGTTGGGAGCCTGCTTAGCAATGGCTTGCTGAATCACAGATATCTTTTTGTCCAGAGTTTGGTCATCTATACCTGTACCTCGCCCAGTAACTTGCTCTGCAGAAAGCCCGCTTAATACTGAGAATATTGCTGAACTGGCTGTGGTATTGCCAATTCCCATCTCACCCGTTGCAACAAGGTCAACACCTTTGTCAGCAAGTTGTACAGCGATCTGGATTCCAATGGTGATGGCCTCTTCGGCTTCAGACCGGGTCATGGCTGGTTCTTTAGCCATGTTTCGCGTTCCAAAGGCAATTTTCCGGTCCAGCAACTCAGGATGTGGATCAAATTTATGGTTAACGCCAATATCTACCACCAGAATTTCTGCATTCTGCTGTTTAGACAGTACATTTATGGCGGCTCCTCCATTTAGGAAATTCTGAACCATTTGAGGTGTGACTTGAGGCGGGTAAGCACTGATGCCTTCTTCAGTTACCCCATGGTCTGCCGCGAATACAACAATTGATTTTTTATTAATGGCGGGATGCTCTGTGTCGCGTATGGCGACATATTTTTTGGCCAATTCCTCAAGAAGGCCAAGGCTTCCAGGCGGCTTGGTGAGAGAATCGAGATGGGTTTGAGCGGTTTTTAACCTGAGAGAAGAGACGGGTTTTATAGACTCCAAGGTGCTTCGAATAAAATCAAGCATGATAAGCAACTACCTGCTGATTGAGGAGGAAATCAGTCATTATTTTTGCTAGAGACTGCCTCTTCTTCATCATCTTCCTCGGGTTCAAGGCCTGCGGCTTTTTGTGAATAGCGGAGGTATTCAATAATCTCTGTGATTTCATCCGGGGTTACATTTTTTTTCTGCGGAGGCATTTTATCCGTGCCGTTCAAAACTGTTTCACGAATATCGTCGTCTGAAAAATTGTCGATAAGATATTCTTCATCTATGAGGCGGGGAGCCTTGGTGTGCTTGCCCATTGCATCGGATCCGTGGCAATTGGAACACACCTTATGGAAGCCTTGTTGTCCTTTTTTATAAGGTTCTGGAACTTCCAGGGTTGGTTTTGGGGCACATGAAAAAACAAAAAAAACAGAGGTATAAATAAAAATAGAGTATTTGAAATTTTTCATGAAGGGTTACTATTCTTTCCTTTTAATGATATCCAGTTTGCCATCATAGTCTTTATCCAGATCAACACGCTCTAAGTTTCCGTATTCGTCAAAATATTCCCAACGGTCAGCCTTGCTATCAAAGTTAGAATCGTGTTCAACCCGAATCAACTGTGTGGAATTGTTAAAATATTGCCACTGATCAGGATTTTTGTCATGGTTGGTGTCGAAGTGGACCGACTCCAGAATTTCGCCGCCTCCAAAATATTCCCATCGGTCAATATTTCCATCATGGGAGGTATCGTATTCCACCCGTTTAATTTGCCCATTTTCAGAAAAATATTGAAAGACATCCATTCGGCCATTTTGGTTTTCATCCGTTTCCAGACGCGTTACTTTGTTGTTTGCATCATAGATTTCGCGCCAATCAATCATGCCGGAGAATTTAGAATCTTTCTCAACATATTCAAGAGTAAAGCTTTTGGAGTAATGTTGCACTTGATCTAAAGTTCCGTCCAAATTACGATCTAATTCTACGCGAAGGGGTCTTTCATGACCCTCGAAAACATCTATCTGGTCAATCTTCCCATCCCCATTTTTATCGTACTCCACCTTCAGCAGTTGGCCACTCTCTGACTTATGTTGCCATTGATCGAGTTTCCCATCAAAATCACTATCGACTGGAAAAACTCCACTTTCGGCAAGAGAAGTTAAAGATAAAAGGAAGAACCCAGAAAGAAAAAGTCTTCTACTTATTCGTGTCATCGCCATAGTCTGAACATTATAAATGAAATGGGAAGCTTAAATCTAATAGAATCCGACTTCAGATCATCCTTCAATTTATGTTAGCTAATTCGTTACGATAATCTTCATAAATGAGCGGAACAAAACTCAAAAAATTGAAGAAACCTGCTAAATAAACATGTAAGACATTTGGATTGAGATCACCAAAATTAGAGCTAGCAAGGAAGATAAAAACATTATTTTATGGCTTTGGGTAATGTCAGATAACTCCAGTTGCCTTGAATTATCACCAATGAAAGGTTTTACATTTATTTTTCCTGAATAGAAACTAGTTCCGCCAAGACGTATTCCCAGAGCCCCCGCCACAGCGGCCTCCGGGAATCCTGAGTTCGGGCTGGGGTGTTTTGTGCCATCCCTCATTCCCATTGTCATGGAGTTTTTTCCGTTCAGTCCACAAAGGCATGCGCTTATAGCCATAATGGGTAATGATAGTCTTGCTGGAAACCAGTTGGCTAAATCATCCAGACGCGCTGAAGCCCAACCAAACTTTAAGTAGTCTTCGTTTTTGTAGCCAAAGAGGGAATCCATGGTGTTGATAGCTTTATAGGCAATCGCAAGTGGAGCCCCCCCCATTAAAGCAAAAAATAAAGGAGCGATAATTCCATCAACAGTACTTTCAGCAACTGTTTCAACCGTTGCTCTAACAATTTCCTCCTCATTCAAGTTGCTTGTGTCGCGTCCAACAATATTTGACAGGCTTTCCCGGGCTTTGATTAGGTTGGGCTCTTTAAGGTATTGCAATACAGGTAGACTTTCTTCATAAAGACTACGAACGGAAAGGGTGGTGTAGATAAAAAAAGCAGAAATGACCCAACCCAGCCATGGATGAATAAAACTAAAACCCTCAATAATCATCCATACCACTAAAAATGATAGGCATACTATTGTAATTGTAGTGACTATTCCTGCCAACTTAAGGTTGAAAAATAATTTGCGGGTGAAGGCTTCTAAACGGTTAGAAAGGTATGCTATGACATTTACTGGATGGGGGAAGTTTTTGGGATCTCCAATCAAAAGATCTGCGATAAATGCAATGGCGATTTGAAAAGACAAACTCATTTTTTAAAATCCCGTTGCCGGGTTGAAAAATAATCATAAATGGATTCTACTAATTTTTGATTATCCCTGCGTTCTCTGAGCGAAATCCGGAAAAAACTTTCATTCAGTCCTTTAAAGTTTCCACAATTTCTGATTAGAAGTGATTGTGATAATAAATTTGCATACAAATCCTGGGCAGTGGCTTTGTTATTATCTCGTACGCGAAACAAAAGAAAATTGGTTTCGGAAGAAAAAACTTCAATTTCCGGGATCGAATTTAATTCATGAAGCATAAAAATTCTTTCATCGATAGTCCAATTCCTGGTTTTTTCTTGAAAGCCCGTATCCAAAATTACTTCGGCACCCACAGCTTGGGCTAAAGCATTCACAGACCAGGGATATTGATAAGATTCAATTTGTTTAATTTTTTCAGGATGCAGGATTCCATAACCAATTCTTAGTCCCGGAATGGAATAAAATTTGGTCAGGGACCTAATTAAAATAAGGTTTGTGTTTTTCTTCAACAAATTCCAGGCCGAGTTATCTGCTGAAGAAAAATCAATAAAAGCCTCATCTAAAATTAAAATGATTTTTCTCTCTTCGCAATACTCCTGCAAATTTGGTAAAAACTCACCGTAAAGTTTTCCTGTAGGACTTGCAGGATTGCCTAGAACAATTATTTTGAGTTTATTGATACTGTTTAATAGGGTAAATATCTGCAAAGGGTCGGCTTGAAAATCTTTTTCAGGGGATAAAGTTATTGACTGAGGTCTAAACCCAAATGCCCGGAAAGCTGTTTCATATTCGGAGAAACACGGATCAAAAATCGCGATTTCTTGATCTTTCATGAGCAAATGAGGGAGAAGATAAATCATCTCGGTGGAACCGTTGGTCACACGGATCCAGTCTTCTGCTACTCCTGTTGCCTGAGAGATTCTTTGTGTTATCAATGAACAATGCGGATCTGGATATTCACGCAGGAGCCGTGGTGTTTCCAGCAAGAGCTGTGATACGCAATTTGGGGGAGGCAATGGATTAATGCTGGCGCTGAAATCAATAAGTTGTTCAACATCAATTCCAGAAAATTTAGCTACCTCTTGCGGATTTCCACCATGAGAGGGGTAGGGAATGCTCGACACTTGATTCTTTTCGGTGATTTTGTTATCAATCATTTTTAGTCGAATTGGATAATTGGACTTTATAGTCAGTCGGTGTACCTTGCCATTTATTATAGTAAATTAACTTTTCAACGGGTAGTCTCTGGGCCCATCCTGCAGATTCGAGCATGGGCTTGGAATAAAATGCCTCGGTATGACCCACGCATAAATAGGCCACAGGTTGAACATGATCGGGAATATCCAGATCCTGCTTTAATTGTTCCTGCGACAAAATGCTTACCCAGCCTACGGCCAAGCCTTCTGCTCGGGCCGCGAGCCAGAGGTTTTGCACGGCGCAACAGGTACTAAACAGGTCCGTTTCAAAAACGGTATTTCGCCCTAATACGTTAGGCCCAAAACGCGTACGGTCGCAGGTCACACAAATATTGACAGCCGCATCCTGAATCCCTTCCAGTTTGAGTGAGTTGTATAGCTTCTGCTTTTCATCACTGAACTTTTGAGCCGCCTCTTCGTTTGCATTCTTAAAATTCAAAGAAATTTTGTTTTTCACTATGGGATCGGTGATCACCAAAAAGTTCCAGGGTTGCATGTAGCCAACGGAGCCAGCGTGATGGGCCGCATCCAAAACGCGGCCTAATTTTACAGGGTCAATGGGTTTGGGAATGAAGTGACGCACATCACGGCGCTTATAAATGGCTTCGTAGAGCCCTTGTTTTTTTCCAGGAGCAAATTCATGCTCTGAATAATCTTCTTCAGATAGGGGGGTGTTTTTATCTTTTTGTGAGGTTTTTATGGTGACGGGAATTCCCGATACCATATTAATCACTTCGTCAAATTCTGATGCAAGAATTTGATTGGTTTCACCCGCAATATCGCGAAAAGACCTTGCAGAGGGTTCCATTGGAACAATTCCTGAGCCAAGTTCATTGGTGATAACAATAATTTCGCTTGTGCTGTTTTTGCATTCACGAATAAAATTATTCACTCGATCCAGAATGGCTTGTCTTGCCATATTTTTCATGACCATATTACTCAACCATAAAGTAATGCAATCGAGAACAATATATCCAGGCTGGTTTCCTTTTTCTCTTACAATGATTGCAGGATCAAGAGGTTCTTCAATGGTGATCCATTCTTTGCCACGTTCATTCTGATGCTTTTTGATCCTTTCAGTCATTTCTTCGTCAAAAGGTTCAGCTGTGGCTATGAATAATTTTGGACCTATTTCAGTGCGAGTTAATTGAAGGGCATGACGACTTTTCCCACTGCGGCTTCCCCCTGTGACTAAAATTGTTTTCCCAGACATAAATTTACCTAGTGCGCTCAATAAATTGAAACGCTTATTCCACCAATTAATAAAAACACAGTTTCTATGATTTCTGAGGCGGCTCCAAGAGTGTCTCCAGTAATGCCGCCAATTATTTTTTTAAAATATAATAACAAACCAGTTATAAGCAGGACAAATATCAAAAGAGTTACTAGTCCCAGTACCCAATTTATATAAAACAGGATGGCAAAGGGCAGGGGGCAAAGCACTAAGAGTATATATTTCCCTTGCTGATAAAAATTTTCAGCCAATGTCTTTTCTGACGGGATGTGTTGGACTAATACCAAACCAATGACTTGGGCTGTTCTTCCCAGAGCAGGTGCTATAATAAGCCAAAATAAAGATTGTGAGTGAATTATCCCAGTCACGCCCGCTAATTTCAAGAGGATGCAAAAAACAACTGCCAGTACCCCCATCACTCCTATACGTGCATCTTTCATGATTTCGAGGATCTTTTCCCGGGGACGATGCGAGAAAAAACCATCGGCAGTGTCAGCTAAACCGTCCAAGTGTAATGCTCCAGAGATAACAGCCAGGAATAAGACATCGCCAACGATGCGGATTTCCTGATAGGGTGCCAGGCTCAGTATTTGATCCAGTCCATAAAGCAAGCCTCCGATGAGTAAACCGATTAAAGGAAAGTATAGAACCTGCCTTCCCTCGTTGCTTATGAATCGGGAGGGGGCTGGGAGAATGGTTAAAAAAACTAGAGCGGATAAAAAATTCAAATTACAGATTTTTCAAAGGTTAAAATTCAATTCCCTTTTGTGCGGGAATTCCCTGTTCCTTGAAAGGGTGCTTGATCATTTTCATTTCTGTTACCAAGTCGGCCATTTCTATTAATTTTTCAGAGGCATTTCTTCCTGTACAGACAACATGAACCTTTTCGGGTTTATTTTTAAGTAATTCCAGGAACTCGTCCTCAGGGAAAAACTGGTAATGCAATACATAGTTAATTTCTTCAAATATTACCATTTGGTATTTTTCACTTAATAATTTTTCTTTTACAATTTCGTATGCTTTTCGGGCGGTTGCTTTATCTTGCTCGATATTATTGGTGTCCCAGGTAAACCCATCTCCCATCGGAATCACTTCTACATAAGGATCTAATTTTTCAAAAGATTTTCGCTCCCCTGCCTTCCATTGTCCTTTCATGAACTGCATGATAAACACATTCATTTTATTCCCAGCGGCACGCATGGCAAGGCCGAATGCGGCGGTAGACTTTCCTTTTCCCTCTCCGGTGTTGACAATGATCAAACCTTTCCGTTTTCGAGGGTCCGCAGGGGATTGTTTTTTCATTGTTCCTCACTTTGTTGCAGGTTTTTAATCTGATAAATTTCTAGTAGAACTATTTTTTTGCAAGGTTGATGATGTATTTCATCCATGAGGAATTAGAACCCCAGTAAATATGTGAATAAAATGAAAAACAATTTAATTTCCTGAAACCATCACTTACTTGTCCCTCTATATTAGATGAAGAGTGAAACCAATTAGGTGTTTCTTTATTCTTGATCAGGGACGAATAGTGGAATTCATGACCGGTAAGTATCAACTTGTCCTTGAGTTGATCCTTTGAAGACATTTTTAACTTACGGTAACCGAGGGTCAACTTCTTCGATTTTAAAGTGGTCGAATAATTAAATATACCCGCCAAAGGGTGTGTTTTCCCTTTATTATCTATGATGCCTTTGCCCAAATACATAAGCCCACCACATTCTCCAATCATTAATTTTCCGGAAGCCCCAGCCTTTTTAATTTCCTTTAATAGCGATTGATTCTTATTTAATTGCTGAACGTGTAGTTCCGGGTACCCACCAGGGAAATAATATACATCCATATTTTGAGGTAAACGAGAATCCGTGAGAGGAGAGAAATATGAAATGTTGAAACCTTGATGGGTGAAAAAGTCCAATGTGTCTTGATAGATGAATTGAAATGCCTCATCTTTGGCTATGGCGATATTGAGTAACTCCATTTTCTTTTTTATCCTCCAGCGCTTGGGTTCCCTTTTTGGCTGGGGAATGGGTTGTTGAGGTTGTTTTAGATTGAAAAGTTTGAAAAACTTTTTCAGGTTCATATGGGACTCGATATGTTTTGCCCATTTTTGATAGATGTTATCTTTCTGTTCAATCCCTTGTTGCAAGCCCAGATGGCGGCTGGGAATACTTAACTCAGAGGAAGTTGGCAGGCAGGCTAAAAGTTTTGCGGAAGTATAATATTCTATCGACCTTTTTATAATATTTGCATGACGAGTGCTGTTGATATTATTTGCAATCACTCCGATTAAGTTTAATTTTGGGTCAAGCTGTAAGAACCCTAAAACCATTGCCGCTGAGGAACGGGACAGGGCTCTGCCATCAATAACCAGGAGGACAGGTAGATTGAGTAATTTTGCTATTTCTGCTGTGGAGCCTTTTTCTGAAATTGGAGATGCACCATCATACAATCCCATTACTCCTTCAATGATTGCCAGATCATTTTTTTGCACCACATCATCGAACAAGTCTTTGACATATTTTTTTGTGCACATGACAGTGTCCAGATTATAGCTAGGCTGATTGCACGCCCTTGTATGGTGAGCAGGGTCAATATAGTCAGGACCCACCTTGAAGGGTTTGATAGACCATCCGCTGTCTTTCAAAAGCCGCATGAGTCCCATCGAAACTGAAGACTTTCCGGCAGAACTATGTGTGCCAGCAACAATCAGACCTTGATAATTATTTTTACTATTCATGAATATTCTAATTATTTCAGCAAATGTATTGTGGATGGACTAAAAGAGTTCTTTTTCTATGGTTTTCAGATCAATGGAGTTTTTTATTAAATCTGCGAGTTTGTTGAGTTCTTTAGTTTTAAATTGAGCATAGTTAAATTGGTTTTGTGGTTCTGGGATATCTTTAATGCTTCTTATATAGCTTAAAATATTTTTCCGGAATTGATCTTGATCCAAGAATCCGTGCAGGTAGGTCCCGATTACGGTTCCCTCTTGATTAATGATGCCGAAGTTCATGGGGTCATCCTCATTTGGAGATGAGAATAGGGCTTGATAGCTGGTCCCGAAAGTGGTTCGTCCCATATGAATCTCATAGCCTTCGCACTGGATGCCCATTGGGAAAACACGACTCTTGACAGTCTCAAGTTGTATTTGTCGGGTTAATTTTTCTGACACAAACGTGGTTTCAAAGTCAAACAGGCCCAAACCCGCTACTTCTTTTTCCTGGCTTTCCAAGCCATCCGGGTCTTTAATTGTTTTGCCCAGCATTTGAAAGCCACCGCAGATACCTAGGATCAAACTTCCCGATTGATGACACTTGAGAATTTCATGGCTGAGAAATTGTTTGTTCAGGCTAGCCATATCTCCGATTGTGTTTTTGCTTCCAGGAAGAATAATTATATCAGGGTTTCCTAATTGCGAAGCATGGTGCACGTATCGAACAGAAATAGAGGGATCGTGGGCAAAGGGTGAGAGATCGGTAAAGTTTGAAATTCGAGGGAGTTGAATCACGGCAATGTTCAAAACCCCCTGCACATTTAATTCGGCCGAATAAGACCCCTGGGGGATGGAGTCCTCTTCGTCAATAATCAAATCTTTGAAATAGGGGACAACTCCCAAAACCGGTTTGTCTACCATTGCTTCAAATTGCTCAATGCCAGGTTTTAAAAGATCTATGTCTCCACGAAATTTATTAATGATGAACCCGATTATTCGATCCTGCTCCCTTTTACTTAACAGGTCATAGGTTCCTTTCATCCATGCAAACACTCCACCTCTGTCAATGTCCCCAACCAGAAGGACAGGTGCTTCAGCCTTTTCTGCGATGAACATGTTTACTAAATCTGTTTTTTTTAAGTTGATTTCTGCCGGGCTTCCAGCCCCTTCAATGATTAATAGGTCATATTTGCTTCTCATTTCTTCGAGGGCGGAAAGAACTATCTTCTGATGTTCTTTGTATTGGGAATAATAATTTTTGGCGTTTCGCGATCCATTTGGTTTTCCCATTAATATAACCTGGGAATTATTGTCTCCAGTGGGTTTTAACAGGATGGGGTTCATAGAAACTTCCGGCTTTATTCCACAAGCCTCTGCCTGATAGGCTTGTGCTCTTCCCATTTCATCCCCTTGTTGTGTCACGAAAGAGTTCAAAGCCATATTTTGAGCTTTGAAGGGCGCTACCTTATATCCAGCTTGAAAGAAGTATCGGCAGAAGGCCGCTGTCAAAAGGCTTTTTCCAACACCTGACCCAGTTCCCTGAATCATTAAAGTTTTTGCGGCCATAACTTAATGCTTTTCGTTGGTTAATTGCTAAATCGGGTTATGTTCCCGACAGGGTGCTTCGGTTATTATCTATTAGCGACACTTGTCTCAAGAGTTGAAAAAATCGCACAAGCTCTGCAGATTCTCTGGTTTAACTTCATGAGACTGAGCCGTTTCTTTGGACTCAACCTGATGACCATGGTTTTTCATTTCCTCCAAAGCATGATCGGCTAGGAAAGAGGGAACCACCTCATCGTTACTGCCAAAAATTCCAAGAATATTCAGGGTTTTTCTTTTTTCAATGGCCTGGTTTGGTAATTCAGGCAGGAATCCACATATGGAAGCCACTTTGAACAGAGCATGAGTGCCCAGAAGGGTATAAGTCAGGGATGCGGCACCTCCCTGGGAAAAACCCCATAGGCAGGTTCTCAAATTTCTCTGCGGGTTTAAATTTAAAAAATACCGATGAGCAGAATCGATGATTTGTGAGGTATAAGTAATAAAACCTTTTACTGTTTCTTTTTGTCGAGGACCGTCTTCCCACCAACTCCAAATGCCATCGCCCGCATTTATTTGTCCCTCTGGAAAGACCATCAAAGTATTCTGGATTTTTAGACGGTTACCCTGCACCAGCATATTTTCAGGGGTGGAGCTTGCACCATGAAAACCGATTAAAAGGTTGACCGGTTTTTCTTCGTCTATTTCTGTTTCCCCTAATATGATTTTTTTTTTATTCCATTCAGTGGTTGTATATTTGGTTGTCATCACTCGGATTCTGTTAATTGTGATTGAATAATATCTTCGGCCAGGGCAATAGCTTCTTCATGAGTGGTTATATTGCCCAGAACTTGTGCTTTTTGAACATAGTGAAGGATTTTACCAAAAAGCGGGGAAGGTGAAAGGCCAAACTGATGAATAATATCTTTTCCATCTAATAAGGCTATATTACTCATCATGGGCAGAAACTGATGGTAATAAAACTTTAATATGTCGTTGCAGAAAAGCGCTACATCCTTTAAACCGGAGCCTGAATTAAAAAAGATTACAGAAGCTGGTAATTCTTCACCCATCTTTTTGCTCAGTTCGAATAATTCGTCCAGTCCATGATTTCTTTTTGAATACATTTCAGATAAATACCAAGCCCCACTCAGAGTCTGGTTTATAAACTTGACCTCTGCATTATTAGGCCGGATGTTCCACTCCTTGACAACAGAAGAGTCGGAATAGGGGATTTCCCACGCCTCTTTATTTTCTTTTTGCTTAATCCCTTTTAATAAGACAGCAATTTTTAAAAGATACTGATTCTCTGTAATACATTCTGCACTCAACTCATTGGCATACTCTGGGAAAGTTTTTTCCGGTTCGTTTAATAATGATTCCAATTTTTGATATTGGGGGTAGGTTTTAGAAAAATTTTTATCGGAAGCTGGAAAAAGGCATTCCAAAATCCCACTGCTCTGAAAGGTTTGCAACAAGGATATTGTATGTTGGGTTTTTAAAAATAATTTTAACTCATGCCATATTCTTTCCTGGGCAGATTCCATCAATATGGATTTGTGATGGGAAATTTTAACCAGTGTTTCCTCATCAATTTTAAATTCCAAAGTAGCGGCGAAACGGAAAGCCCGGAGCATGCGTAGAGGGTCGGATTGAAAAATAGGGCCTGATAGAACCCGGATTTTCCTGTTTTTTAAATCATCCTGTCCTTTATGCGGATCAATGATGTTTTTTCGGCCAGATAAAAAATCTGATAAGAGTAGGCCCATTGCGTTAATAGTGAAATCCCTCTGAGATAGATCTTCTTCTATATTTTTCCCCTGTAAATCGGTGAAATCCAGATGCTGATTTTGATTCAGAATAACGCGAACCGTTTGTCGCCCGGGAGAGTTGTCAAGAGGAACACATGTGAAATTAAGCGAACGAGCAAAATTGCTTCCCAACTCTGCGGCATGTTTTCCTGTCAGGTCGAAATCTGTGCCAGGTTTTCGGGATAAATAATCTCTTAACGTGCCTCCAACTACGTATAGCTTTTGGTTCAGGCTGTGAGAGAAATTTAGTAGTTCCAACAGGATCGATTTGGTCGATGAGTCCATGGGTAAAAAGAGAAGGGTTAATGATGATTAGGGGTTTATTGTACAGGAAATAGGAGGTTTGTTTTAATATCTTTAATGCAGGAGTTGATACGGTCGGAGGGCTAAGCAGAAATTGTAAGCGCGATTAAACTTCCCAACCGGATGAGAGACGGACTTGTTTTGAAACGAAGATCCTTCCATCCCTTTTAACAAACTGCAGGTCAGTGTTGGTCAAAGCCCCAATAATTTGTTGGAGGTTTTCAGAGGGTTTACTTTGTGGATCTTTGATCAAAAACGGGATCATTTCATCAATAGAGTCCCTGACCCGGTCACTTTCAATAATATAGCCGAGATAAGTGACTTCGACTTCAAGAAATTTTTTGACTAGCTTAAGAAGATTCTCTCCAGCCATTAGATCTTTGCGGTTTCTAACACGATTGACCACCAAGCCAGGCGTGAAGTCATTGATCAATGCATCAAGGCGATCTGTTTGTTCAGGAAATTGTTCCGCAAACTTTGAGCGCAATAAACCAGTGGTGTAAGATTCCATATCTGCATCATTTGGATTGGAATGATCCACTACTTTCTGGATTTCTGGGAAATCCTGGAAAGCGAGAGATATACGTCGAAACAGGGCAGACCGTATGAAGCTGAAAGTCTTCATAATAGAAGTCATTTCTGGTGTCGTCATGACCACGCCCTGAGTGCTGATATTGAAGAAATCAATGACGTTGTAGTTGGTGCCCGGACCTAAATCAAGGAGGATGGTATCGGCTTCCAGTCTTTGTATGAAAGAAATAATGGTGGCAATATTTTTGGAATCAATATTTGCGCTTCCAGGGTTATCCCCTGCACCACTGACAAATTTCAGATTGCTAATACCGGTGTCCAGGAGCAAGGTTCTGGGATCGGTTATTTCAGCATTAAAGAAATCCTGAAAGCCATGAGCAGGGTTGGTGATTCCCAGCAAGGCATGAAGATTGGATGCGCCAAAATCAGTATCCATGAGAATTACTTTTTGGCCGCTCAAAGCCATTCCTGCGGCAAGATTTGTGCAGACAACACTTTTCCCTATGCCGCCTTTTCCGCCTCCTACAGCGATTATGTTAATTGGATTTGTCATTGTATTTGTGCTTTGAATTATCTCGGCTCCACAACAGATTATTTATGTTTTTTCTGGTCTTTCATAAAAATAAATGATTCCAGTAAATCCATATACTTTTTACTGTCCGGGGGCACACTTGCTGTTGACCTTGTGTACCTTCTGGGTTCTGCCAGACTTTCTGGGACATAGTCTGGAGTTTTCTTTGCAATAGGTGTTTGGGGACTATTAGTCTCAAGAGGTTGATAACGGTTTTCAAAGCGTGTCTGCAAAAATTTGAGCCGGTCTATCAAACTGTCCGTTTTTTCTGGAGAAGAGAGTTCCTCTTCTGGTTCCATGGAATATGAGGACTGTTCCGTGGTGTCCTCGGATTGGGTTGATTCTGGTTCGAAGGTGAAGCTCTCAGAAGTGATAACAGGCTCATTGGTCGGAATATCAGATTCTGGCTCAAAAGTGAAATTTTCGGAAGTAACTTCAGGCTCATAATCATGGGTATCTGGAACTTCCAGCTCTGATTTTGCTTCCGCCTCCTCTGCTTCTAATTCAGGTTCCAAAGAAGCAAGGATTTCCGAATCCGAAAGCTCTGAGATAGGGGTAGATTCTTCAGAGAAAGATGACACCTCCTGCAACTTCGCATCCGGTTCAGGGCTATCTTCCAGAAAATACTCCTCTTCTTCCTCATCGGCGGAATACTCCTGATCAATGGTGGCATCCCCGCCAATACGTATTTGACTCATATCCTTCATGGAGTTGGGGATCTCGTTGGGTTCTTCAATTTGTTGAGTCAATTGATTGATGGTCCGCTCCATTTCATCCTGGAGATCCTTGATAGCCTTGTCTTGTTCGTCCTCGTCAAGTTCTGAGTAGTTTGAGAAGGGGTCATTTTCGGGAATCGCTTCCTCTTCTTCCAGTTCCGTCAGTTCTCCTTCATCCTGGAGTTCTTTGATAGCTTGATCGTGAGAGGTGTCATCCAGATTGAGTTGAGAGATAATATCTTCATCTTCACCTTTTTCATTGAGGTCAAGATCTTCGGCCATAAACTCATTCATTTCCTTATCAAAGTCACTTTCTGCTAACAGTGAGCTGACAGGTTCTTCCTTTGCTTCGGAATTGCTCGCTTCTTCGCTCTCATAGGAAGGCTCAAGCTCAAACTCATCTAATTCCTCATCTGTTATTATAGTTTCATCCTCATCAAGAGTTTTTCCATGACTGGAAGAATCGACTTCATTTGCTCCAAATAACGGTTTAGCTGTATCGTCATCATCGTCATTTTCTGTTGTGGATTCGGGTCGGCGGAGCCTTCTCGGATCATCTTCATCGTATTCTTCTTCCTCCTCCTCCATCTCTTCCATCAACTCATCGAGCTTGTGCTCGCGTTCTTTAGAGATAGACCGGACTTTTATCAGTGTATATGGAACTAGAAAGAGTGCGGCAATAGAAATACCCATATACAGAGGATTATCCTGAAGTTGAATAAGATAAGGTTTGAGAAGATTAAAAGCTTCTGTGTTTTCCAGGTCGAACCGGGAGTTCAACTGAAACCAGATTTCTTTGAAAAACTCGAGAGTAGTTTGTAAGAATTGTTCGATCATATTTTTGGAGTGGGTTGGGGCCTAAGAGAAAGAGCGCGATGCCAGAAGCTTCTCTTTGACAAAAAAGATGTCCTCATTAATTAATTATTAGGATTGTGTTTTTTGCCTGACCGGAGTCAAAAATATTCTGTTTTGGCATTTTCGCCTCAATAGATTGCAAGAAAATCCCATTGCTTCACCATGGTTTTATTCCGGCAATTATATTATCACAATATTCCAAAAATGCAGTAAAATTAATTACTTGGAAGGTTTTTATGGGGAAGGTTAGATGCTATAATCGGATCGTATTTTAGAAATATATGGCTTTTGGGAAATTAATTTATGGAAAAGTTGTCGGTCACTATTATTACCAAAAATGAGGAGAAGAATATTGAGAGATGCCTCAAGAG
>JABIXH010000230.1 GCA_018664975.1 Nitrospina sp.
ATCCGCCCCTCTTTTTCCATACCCCTGATATCATGGCAGGCAAAACAACCCCTGCGGCGTACCACGGTTTCGCCATGTTCGATCAATGCCGGATCTTTTAATTTGGCTTCCAGCCCCGGGATCACCTCTTTTTTGCCAAACTGGATTAAATAGGATGCTATATCTGAAGCCTGCTTCTCATTCAATCGAAGGTCAGGCATTCGACTCTTGGCATTGTAGTTATGGGGACTACTTATCCACGTGACCAACCAGTCAGCATTAACCTTATTGCCAATACGGCTTAGATCAGGAGCGAAAGTTTCACCCTTTCCATTTAACTGATGACAACCCTGGCACCCTACAGATTCAAATAACTTCTTACCTTTATCTGGATCGCCTGACTCAAACTTTACCGGTAACTCATAATTTTTTTCCGAAGCCGATAATAGGTAAGCGGTTACACCCAGGGCATCTTTCTCATCAAACTTAAATTCCGGCATTCGAGTTTTGGGGAGATAGTCTTTGGGTTTTTTGACCCAACGATATAACCAACTCGGGTCAGCCTTACTTTTAATTCTATTTAGCCGGGGACCTACTTTAGCTTCCTGGGCGTAACCCTCGGCTAAATGACAACCATGACAGCCCAGCTCAACAAAGAGTCTCTTTCCCTTCGACAAGATTGGAGCGCCTTCTAAATCGATCACCTCTGCATGACAATTTCGACATGTTGCCTGCTGAAAACTGCCATGAAGAATCGGCTCATTGACTTCCACCGTCTGGTCCGTTTCATGATGCGAACCGTGTGCATGTCCAGCAGGAGCTGTTACAGTACCTTGGCCCAGGTGACACCATGTACAACCAGTGCGTTCAGGAGGATGCTTCTTAATCAGAATATCGAGATTCGGATGGGATTTTAAGGGTTGATCAAAATCTTTGTAGTGTTCATCCTGATAAGAAATATGGCATGTCATGCACCGATCTACCCGGTAAATTATTTCCTTAAAACTATTTACTCCAAAACCAGGAATTACTGTTTGCAAGATTTCAGCAGGCTTCCAGAAAAATGGAAACGGCTTATAAAAATCCATTGTCAACTCTAACTGACCTTTCTGACGGGTCAGGTCCGCAAGATCTTTTTCCAAAGTTAATTGATCTGCTTTTACCTTAAGAAGTCGATTCTCAGCTTCATTAAGTATATTTTGCTTTTCGAGTATTATCGGATTATAGGATTCGACTTCATCCTGAAAAGAATGCAAAGTTGCCTTTTGCACATCATAATTTTCCCCTTCATGCATCGCCTTTTTATAATAGTAATAGGCTTCATCTACATGACTTCCAGCAAATTTCTTTTTCTCCTTTGTTTCGTCCAATGCAATCTGCTTGAGCCGAACTTCTTCAACTAAAGCTATATAATTATCATCCTCAGAGAGTTGACTGATTTTTGCACCCAGGTTTTCGCTAATCTCTTTTTCTTTATCTTTAATTTCAGTATTATTTTCTTTCCACTGGGCTTCAGCGACCGCGAATTGTTCTTTATAGAACTGCTCCTGATACACCTTGTACCCGCGGCGCGAATACTCATCATCCCAAAACGCCCAAAGCGTGACAAAAAGCGTGACCGCTGATACCGCAAAAAAGAGAAAACTATACGAGATATGCTCGTCAAATTCCCCTTCTTTGTATTTAGTTTCTTTATCTTCTTCAGCCAATGTATTTCTCTATCTTCAATTATTAAACACTAATCCAAGGGGTGACCATTATATATTTAATATTAAAACCAATTCTAAGAACAATTTTAATGACAATTCCCATCATAATAAGGGCCAGTTGAATCTTCAAAAACATGCGCAGAAATCCCACCGATTTAAGTGCTTTTCTTTCCAAAAAGAAATAAGCGCTTGTTCCTATCCCGAAGTAGGCCAAAAGCACACCCCCACCAAAAATGGCGGACCAGGTATAATCTCTAAAGCCAAAGGCATAAGGCAGGTCTACGCTGACCAGAGCTACTACCTTGTGCGGGTCCCAGTACTGCCACGGCATAAACAGGTTCCAACCAGGCCCCCTCAGAAACACGCCCATAATAATCAGAGCTATCCAGAGAACCAGAAAACCGAAGCAGTAAACCCAAATCGCAACTTTTCTTTCATGATAGGTGTAATACCCGTTCCCTTTAGGATTCACATCCAAATAGGGAATCAGCATCAACCCAACAATAATCAGGACAGGAGCTACAACACCGGCAAACCAGGGATCAAAATAAACCAGAATGTCTTGAAGCCCTAAAAAATACCAGGGCGCTTTAGATGGATTTGGAGTTTTTGTGGGGTTTGCAGCTTCCTCCAACGGTGCATCAATAACAATAGACCAAACAGTGAGCGCAACAATAACAACAAGAGCACATAGAAACTCTAATCGAACCAAATATGGCCATACATGGAGCTTTTCAGGAACTCCTTCTACTTTTCTCTTGGGTGCTGCTGCAGCCTCAGACATTTTTTCCCATCCTCTTAAAAACTCTGCCCCTTAAAGGGGGCCGGAAATGCCACCATCCTTACGAATCCGCCAGAAATGTACAATCATCAATGCCCCGGCAATCAAAGGAATAAATATGCAATGCAAAACATAAAATCTTAATAGTGCAGGGGGTCCTACCAAGCTACCACCGATGAGTAACGACCTCGCATCGTACCGAGGAGTAACACCTACATACTCTGCAAATGGACCCTCATTACCCAAAAATGGTGTAGCTCTGGCCATATTGGTTCCAACGGTAACCGCCCACATCGCAAGTTGATCCCAAGGTAAAAGGTAGCCAGTAAAACTCAATAAAAGGGTAAAAGTTACCAAAAACACACCAATGACCCAGTTGAATTCACGGGGTGGTTTGTAGGAACCCGTTAGAAAAACTCTGAACATATGCAACCACACTGTAATAACCATTGCATGAGCTGCCCAACGATGCATATTCCTCATCAGCATTCCAAAAGGAACATCGTATTGTAGGTACTTCATATCGTAATAGGCGTATTCTCCTACCGGTCGGTAGTAGAACATCAAAATCA
>JABIXH010000288.1 GCA_018664975.1 Nitrospina sp.
GTGGTCTTGCCCACCCCCGAAAACCCGGCAAAGCAGAGAAAAGGGGTTTTGAACTGTTCCCAGTAAACGTCCATGAACAGGATTTATCCCAAATAAAGGGCCGAACCGTAATTCCCCGGCCCGGCATTTATAAGTACTTAATATATAGCGAATTAGCCTATTATTTCGCAGACATGATGGCCTGTCAACCCCTATTCCGCTAGGCACGGGGCCAGCATTGCATTGCCAGTCAAGCAAGCCAAGCCCTCAAGCGCAATACTTTTATTTCCCCTTCCTTCATAGGGAAGGGCCTGGGGAGGGTTGGCTGACTTCTGCTTTTTGCTACTTGGTGTACCGTTTGCCATCATTTTAGTTGGGGAGCAAAGGGTTGTCTCGGCCCAACAATGCCCTTGCCCCGTTTACCCCGTGTACGGCCTCGCCCAGAAATGGGAATAGAACCATGGCTTATTGAGCCGAGACAAGGTTTGAGTGTCGGCCGTGATATTCTTCCTCAACCCTCGTGCCCCGAAGGGGTAAAAGAGTTATTGCTCATTACCTGCGGAAGTATTCCGCTTGTGATAACATTTCTATTGCCGTTAAGAAAAGGCGGTTTTTCATAATTTGTTGTTTTGAAGGAAAGGTAGAAATGCGAAGGCTTGTTTCTGGAATATATTTGCTGTTTTATTTTCTTGCTGGTAATTCGGTTTATGCCCTTGAGGCAGAGATCACTACCGCCCCCAATGTCCCTTCATTTATAACCCGGACTTTGCCGGAAACAGTGGTGGTCAAGTTTGAGGCGAAGGAATTTGTCGGCGCTCTGGCCGATGGAAAACAATACAAGTTCTGGAGCTATAATGGAACCGTGCCCGGCCCTATGATAAGGGTGCGTTTAGGAGATACGGTGGAGTTTCACCTGTCCAATCATCCCTCCAGTCAATTTCCTCATAATATCGATATTCATGCTGTGAATGGTCCGGGAGGGGGAGCCGCCGTAAGTCTGGTTGCTCCCGGTGATGAAAAAACCTTTCGATTCAAGACCTTGCACCCCGGACTGTATGTCTATCATTGTGCATCTCCCATACCGGGCATTCCGGCACATATTGCCAATGGAATGTATGGCTTGATTCTGGTGGAGCCGAAACATGGTTTTCCCCGTGTCGATCACGAGTTTTATGTTTTTGAGAGCGAGTTCTATACCCAGGACTCGGATGAGAAAGACTTGTCAAAACCTGAGGAAGAATTGCAACCCGTAAAGATGGAGAAAGAAAATATCGAAGCGGTATCGGGAGAAAGTGTGTCGGAAGATCCTGTTGAAAAAGAAATGACCCAGGCATTGAAGACGGATGAAAAGAAAGGATTTATGGATTCTTTTGTGAATTTATTTTCAGAGGAACCTACTGAACCTGCTGAACAAGAAAAAAATATTGCACAGGAAGACCTGCTGAACTCCTCCTTCGATAAATTATCAGATGAAACCCCTGAAGCATCCGAGCAAGAAGAAAAAATTGTTCAGGAAGACCCTTCTCCCATTCCTGAGGAAAAATATATTCTTGAGCTGTCTCTGGAAAAAGGCTTGAAAGAACAAGCGGATTATGTGGTGTTTAACGGCAGGCAGGGCGCCTTATTGGGAAAGAATGCGCTCCGGGTAAAGGTTGGTGAAAAGATCCGCATATTTTTTGGCAATATTGGCCCCAACGGAATTTCTTCGCTTCATATTATTGGAGAGATATTTGATCAGGTCTATCATGAAGGTGCGGTGAATGGAATCACTAACAGGAATGTGCAGACCACGCTGGTGCCTTCCGCAGGGGCCACGATTGTGGAGTTCACCATTGATGTGCCGGGTGACTACCTCCTGGTGGATCATAGTATCTTCCGGATCGACAAAGGAGCCATCGGCCTCATCTCCGCTACTGGGGAAGAGAACGCTGAGATTTTTGAATCCGTAAAATAGTTCCTCTGCTTTTATTATTCCTTCATCTTGTCATGGGCTTCTGCCAGGAAATGTTGTGCCTGTTCCAATTTTGGGTTTAAGGTCAAGGCTTGTTCAAATGCCTTGATAGCTTTTGAATATTGTCCGGCACGCAGGTGAATGATTCCTAGCCCATAATGCGGCAGAGGCAGTTTTTCATCCAGAGTGATGGCTTGTTCAAATGCCTCCTGTGCTTCTTTGAGTTGTCCCTGCTGGCCAAGTGCGTTACCCAGATTATAATGCGCTTCCACCAACCTTGGGTTCAGGGCGATGGTTTCTCTAAAATGAAGGGTGGCCTCCGCAATGTCTCCTGTCTTGTATAAAACATTGGCAAGGTTTAAATGATTTTCAAAGGATTCTGATTCCAGTTCCAGAACCCGCTCGTAGTAGGTTTGAGCTTGGTTGAGCTCCCCCGATTCTTCCAGAATATTTCCTAATGTTACCAATCCTGGAATATAGTCCGATTCCAAGCTGACGCTTTTCCGGGCATAAAGTAGGGCTCCTTCCAGATTGCCTTGTTCTGCTAAAGTACCCGCAAGGTTGTTAAGGCTGTATAAATGTTCAGGGTTGATTTCCAGTGATTTTTTGAATTCGGAAATAGCAAGACTTAGCTCTCCTTTTCTGTGGCAAGCATTTGCGAGAAGAGCATGTGTTGAAGCAATATCGCTATATTTTTTGTTTGTTACACGAATGGCATGCTTAAAAAGCGTGATGCCGTTTTCCCATAGCCCCACTTGAATCGAGGTTGCAATCATAAGCGGAATCAACAGCCCGGCAAATATTGCAGGAGCTTTTTCTCTGTGGTTCCATCTGGCAAGAAGGTCAGGCAGTCCCCACGCAACAATGATAAAAATTCCAATCAGAGGTACATAGGCATAGCGGTCTGCCATTGCATGTGCGCCGGTCTGGACGATCTGGATAACCGGAACCAATGTTCCTAAAAACCAGAACCAGCCGAAAGCAAAATAGGGGACACTCTTTATCCATCGTACCGCAACAAATGAAATGACTGAAAGGAGTCCGATGCTAGTAATTACCTGCCATGCTGGAAGGGCGTTACCAGGGTGAGGGTAAAATACTGAAAGTCCCGAAGGCCAAAAAGTTTTCGCCAGATAAGTCACACTGGAAACCATAGAATTGGAAATTCTCACTAACAAAGAGTGGACCTCCATACCCTGTAACGCCCCTCCAGATTTTGTGACGATAAAGGTTGTGATGGAGGAGCCTATTACAATAATAAAAAAAGGAATTTTTTCCCAAATAAGCTTTGCCGGTCTGACGCCTTCTTCCGAATGAATAGTTCCTCTATTTTTTTGTGAAAATTTCCATCTACCTAAAGGCCAGAAATCGAGCAGGAGAAGAACAAATGGGAGGGTCACCAGCATGGGTTTTGTCATTAGGCCGATGGTAAGGAAGAATAAAATCAACCCATATCTGATGATAGACGGTTTTTCAACATATCGAATATAGCTCCACATTGTCAGGAGCCAGAAAAAAGTGCTCAGCACATTTTTACGTTCTGCTATCCACGCTACCGATTCGACATTGAAAGGGTGAAGGGCAAACACTGCCGCGACAAAACCGCTTTGCCATGAGGCTCCCGTCATACGTGTTAAAACTAAAAACAATAGCAGGGCGTTGGCTATATGGATAGATAGGCTTACCAGGTGGTGCCCAGAGGGGTCTGATCCAAATAACTGAAAATCAATGATGTGTGACAGCCAGGTTATTGGATGCCATTGTGCAAAATGCTCCGTAGAGAAGGCCCATTTTACACTTTCAAGGGTCAACCCAGATTGCACCTGCCAGTTCTTCGTCACATATTTGGAATCGTCATAATTTAGGAAACCATGATCGAGGATCTGCCAGTAGACGGCAAGTGTGGCGGCTACCAGAAAAATACAAATGGCAATTTGCAGGATTCGGCTCGCCTCGCCAGTTTGAGGAGGAACTTTTCTCTTTTTTTGCTGGTTGCGCTTCATTTAAATATTTTGAATTTTTATTCTGCGTTGAATAATTATTCTGGGGATTATAGAGGAATGCCGACGAGGATGGAAAGTTTTCGACCTGTTTTTCGATGGGTTTATCTTTTGAGTTAAAGCACTGCAATCAGTCCGCGAATTTCCTTTTCTTGCCCTGGTTGAATGGTGGAATTGCTGAACCGATGTTGTTCGTAAAATTCTGTGATGCGGCGTATCGGGTCGTGTTTTGTATCTGGAAGATGGGAGGTTGATTGTAGAAACTCCCTTGCGGTCCAGGACGCTTTTTTTACCAGTCCTGATTTCCTCAGTTGTTTCAGCATATCCTGATAAAGAATGACACATAGGGGTGGGCGCGGAGAGAGTGTGAACCCCCGGCGTTTGAGAAAAGGTAGCAATAGCGTTGTCAGAACAAGGATCAGGATAACCGGACTGAATTTTTGAGCTTTTTCTACCAGAGTCTCCCAATCCACGGATGCCAGGCCTTTTATTGTTCGCATTAGGTCACGGCTCCCCATCCTGAAAAATTGTATGGCCTCAACCTGATCTTGTATGGAGTAACGCACCACATACCTCTGCCAACTCATTCTTAGAAAGTCCAGGGATTTTCCCAGCGGATGAAGGGGGTTGGGTGCAACCAGAGAGGGGTCTGGTGGAGTGGGATCAAATACCGTCCAGCCTTTGCCAGGAATATAAGCTTCCACCCACGAGTGAGCATGTTGCTGGCGGATGATCAGGTAGTTTCCCCATTCGTTCCACTCCACTCCGACAAAACCATTGACCATGCGGGCCGGAACTCCTGCGGCTCTAAGAAGGATCACCATGGCAGAAGCAAAATATTCGCAATGGCCCTCTTTTCTTTGAAACAAAAAATGTTCCAGTGCCGTTTTATCCGGATCGTTTTCCATTTCCAGGGTGTACTTGAAATCTGCGAAGTGGTTTAAAATTTTTTGTGCACGACTCCTGTCCGTGCGTACGTTTTGAGTCAGGCGATCGGCAAGGTCATGAATATTAGAACTGATATCGGGAAGCTGGAGAAAGCGATCGGGAAACAGTAAAGGCTCATTTTGGGGCATATCGAGGCTGTAGCTGATATCGTGATCTGAAATTTCTGAAATCAAAGTATATTTTCTTGGGCCTGAACGAGGATCGCTGGTTTTGAACACGAAGTTTTTATCCATCTGAACATGGATGAAATTGCCATCCATAAACATTGGTACTCCGTGAGTAAACAGATAAGGGGAATTGAACGATTCCATAAAAATATTTTGTTGCACCACTTCCCTGGGATTAGATACCCGAAAAAGATTTAACCCTGTACCCGGCCTGTTACGGGTCTCAAATTCTGTTTCCAGGGTAGAAGCCCAGGTTCTACCGTTGTAATGGTCCAGAACCACCCCTCTCCATAAAATCCGTGATTCCGGCTTGTAAACTTTACCTCCCTGTGTGTATTCAACGCGCATAACCACCGCTGGGTTCTGTTTGATTTTTCCCACATCTCCCAGGGTGACAGTATCTGAAAATCCGGCGATAGGAGAATAGGAGGTATTCAGGGAGATAAAGCCGAGCCCGAATCTGGGGAAAGAAATAAAAATCAAGGCGGTCATGGCGAAACTCAGGATGACCAAACCTGTGGACCACCCTATTAAAGCAGATCCGAGTGCTTCATTTTTTCCTTTTCCTTTAAAATCTATAGGCGGGCTACCAATTTGGGTCTGCTCTGATATCAAGGTATAAAGGATCAGACACCAGCTTAAGACCAGGTTGAACCCCAAGAAAATGACCCCAAAAGCAAGGCCCTGTTCGAAAATGGCACCTATCAGCAGGCATACAATAGCTATGAGGTAACCGAACAAATAATCGTTGAATTCCGATTTAAATATGAACCTGGCAAATAAAAGGTAAACAAGAAATCCTGCAACCAATTCCAGTAGAGGTAGATTGAAGGCGAAAAATAAAAAGGGTAATAATAAGAAAGCCCAGTTGGAATTTAAAATCCGGGATGCGGGTCGTAGTGGAATGCGTTCCGACTTTTCGAGGACCAGGCAGAAGATCAGGCCTGCGGCAAATATCAGGCCCGTGAGTGGAGAATATATCTCACTTAATACCAAGCAGGATAGGCCTAGCCCGGCTAAAAGATAATTACAAATGAGAAATGCGGATTTAAGGTTCATGACAATTATTGAGACTTTACTGACAACCTGCTAAAATAGTATCCTTAAATCTATCCTGATCGAATCTTTTCTCCCGGAGTGGCTTTAGATAATTCGGGAAACAAATACTACAGGTCTGGTTATTATCTCTTTTTCTGGAGGATTCATGAACTTTTTTGTTAAAGGAATTGCCGCGTGCCTGATGGTTATTCTGATGACTGGAACCGGTGTGCAAGCGGGTGAAAATGCAGTTATCGAGACTACGCTTGGAAACATTGAGTTGGAGTTTTTCGACAATAAGGCACCGGGGCATGTTAAAAATTTTAAAGACCTGGCTAAGAAAGGTTTTTATGATGGCACTACGTTTCACAGGGTTATTCCCGGTTTTATGATTCAAGGGGGGGATCCCAATTCCAAGAGTGCAGACCGTTCCATGCACGGAATGGGCGGGCCGAACTACACGATCAAGGCAGAGTTTAATAATACCCCTCATGACCGGGGAATTCTTTCCATGGCAAGGTCATCGGATCCCAATAGTGCCGGCTCCCAGTTTTTCATAGTCGTTAAGGATTCGCATTTTCTGGATAACCAGTACACTGCTTTTGGTAGGGTGGTTAAGGGTATGGATGTTGTCGACAAGATCGTCAATGTACCGCGTGATCGAGCCGACAACCCTAATGAAAAAGTAGAAATGAAATCTGTGAAAATTGTTAAACGTTAAGGAGAGGTTTCTACTTAATAGAGAGTATTTTTAATGGGTAGTATTATAAAACGGCGGATTTTGTTTGTATAAATTGTTGAATGCTTCCGCTATAAAATGATAACCAGGGTGAGGAGGCTATTCCCTTTTTCCTTTAAATGAGGATATAGCTTGTACCCTTTTTTCTTAGGTATAATGATGGCTGATTCCGATGTACAAAGTAATGAGATTGCTGTAATAGAAACGACGCTGGGAAATATCGAGTTAGAGTTTCTGGAAGATAAAGCTCCAGAGCATGTTAAAAATTTAAAAGACCTGGCTAAAAAAGGTTTTTATGATGGCACGACCTTCCATAGAGTAATTCCGGGTTTTATGATTCAAGGCGGGGACCCTAATTCCAAGAGCGAAGATCGTTCCACACATGGAACGGGTGGGCCAGGCCATTCGGTCAATGCGGAATTTAATGATACCCCTCATGATCGGGGAATTCTTTCTATGGCACGATCACAGGATCCCAACAGTGCCGGCTCCCAGTTTTTCATAGTCGTTAAGGATTCGCATTTTCTGGATAACCAGTACACTGCTTTTGGTAGGGTGGTTGCGGGAATGGAAGTTGTTGACAAGATCGTCAATGTACCCCGTGATTCCGGGGATAACCCCAATGACAGGGTAGAAATGACATCTGTTAAAATTGTAAATCGTTGAGACCAGGATAAACAATGGAAGAAGAATTTAAAATTAATGTATATACAATAATGGGTACCTCTACTCCTGCGGGTAGAACTTCGGAGGAGGGTGACCCTGCCGGTGATACGATCAGGAACCTTATAATTGATAACTGGGACAAGTATGAAAAAATTTCGATTCTCTTTGAGGGTGTGGTCAAAATGACCCGTCCTTTTGTGGACGAGGCTTTTGCTAAGGTACTTGAAACTTATTCACTGGATGAGTTTAATCAGAAACTGCATTTCCCGGATTCCAATGATGGAATTGTCAAAAGCCTGAATGATGCGATCAAGCTTCGTTTAAAGATTATTAAAACCCGGGAAGAAAGAGAACAGGCCTAAAAAGAAGGGTGGGGTCCCTACATGAACGGGGGATCACACATGAGCCTGGGGATTATTTTATAGATGTTTTTGCTATTTCTTCGATAAATAGATCAAGAAATTCGGGTATACAGCTAGCGTCTCGTACGGTAAAAATACGATCCATGACGGTCACGGATTCGTCTACCAGGACGGCTTTGGATGCTTCTAACTCCGCCACGGCTTTTTTGTTGCCTGACTCAGTGGTAACCTCCAGACTTTGCAGGAGGCCGGCATTTCCCAGGCAGGGAACGGCATTGCCGATGCCTGCTACCACCATACGGGAACGGTGACGATCGTTTATCAGGAGTTGCAGGAGTTTATCTTTCCAAAGATAAGATCTGGCCCCATTTCCACCAATAACGATGACTCCGTGAAAAACCCCTTTGATCTGACGTACTCCTTTTCCTGCAGAAACATAACTATCTCCGGTAATGCCTTCTATCGCATCAACGATCAGTACATCAGGACTGACTCTTCCCCCCTTCATTCCTACGGCATCTTTCATTTTCCCGGAAGCGATTAAAATAGTGGCTCCCTCTGCTGTCATGGATTCGAAGATGGGATCAAATTCGCTTTCCATATAATAGTCTTTGGGAATGACGATCAGAATATTTTTATTGGCTAGTCTTTCTTCCATGCTAAGGGTCCTTTATCAAAAACTAAAAGCCTGTTATCCGTTCTTCAGTGGTTCAGCGGGACGGATAAAAGGCCTGAGGTGCTATTCGGATTTCCAAGCTTCAAGTCTAGCACAAAGCGGTAAAGGAAAAACTCGTTTTTTCTGGAGATTTGTTCGGCGTGCTGGTTCAGGAAATTTTTGATAATTCCTTTCTCTCCCAATGAAAATGCCGAGTTTTCTCCAAAAATAAATTTGTAGTTAAACAGGATGTGGGTGATACCCAATTTTTTGAGCCGTATGATGATATCTTCTGCATAAACCCCTTCATCAATGATTTTTTTCAAGGTGTGGGCTTCAAATAATGTGTCGCTGTAAAACGGTCGATCCATCAAATATCCCAGGTTCCTCATATAAACTAATAGTACTTTGTCTTTTTGCCCCAACATGCTATTTGCGTCCCGGTAAAGGGGATAAGCACTAATCTGCCGTGTCAAAAATTGATCGCGACTTTCCTTGTTTAAAAGATAGGGAAGGGGTTGGATATGCAACCATTCTTTAAAAATTATTGAGGTGTTGAACATCAGCCCAAATGCTAAAAGTAAAATAAAAAAATACTTTTCCTTTTTTCCAACTGCGGCTTCATGTTTCTCAACTCCCTGTTCAAGGCCCTTGACCAGTAGTACCGAGAGAAAGGCAAACGCAGGGGCAAGGAGACGGATGTACTGAGTCTGGATAAACCAGAAAACCAGTAGAACCAAAAAAACCACGACCATGGGTAGCGACTTACGGTTAAGGCTAAAAAGAGCAGGAAGAAGAAGAAAATAAAGAATGCCGATCTGGCCATCAAATTTGAGGGAATGCGGCTCACTAAAAAAAGTCAGGTTTATGGGCAGGAGCAAAAACTCCAGAACACCGTGTCCCATCCCAAAAGAAGAATAATATTGGAACTGTTGTTGGGAGCGTGTGATATCCCAATTCATCAAGTTTTCCCCGCCAAAAAATGTCAGGAAAAATGGAGCAACCGGATTGCCGGTAAAATAATAATTCCTTGCCAACCAGGGTAGAAGCAGAATCAAGGAACCCAACACCAGAACCACGCATTGGCCCGCGACCTGACTGGTGTTTTTGTGGGATCGGCCATGTATTGCCAGCCCCAACAATGCCAGAGGCAAAATGATGATCATCGTTAGTTTTGTGGCAACCGCCGCACCGGTAAACAATGCCATTAAAAAAAACCAGCCAGACTGTTTTCGGGTGCATCCATTTTCCCATGAATAAAAAGCCAGAAAAACATAGGTAGCCGCCTGAAGATCTACATAGGCAGACGAAGCCACTCCAAAAAAAGTAGGGGTCAAAATAAAAATTAGCGGGACCAGCCACGCATAGCCTGTGGAACCAATTTGGCGGTAATACTGCCAAAGTGCGCACAAAAGTAGAAAAGCGATACCCAAGCCCGTAAGTTGTGCGAGGGAATCGGAACCCAACGCCAAAGCAAACAGGTAAACCATTTCAATTTGCTGAGGGAAATAGGAGTAAATATTGTTGGGAAGGTTGACCAGTCCTCCCGCTTTAAGAAATGCCCGGGGAACTTCGAGATGGTAAACCAGGGCATCCGTGGAAAATGCAGGGGCCAATGCGAGACTCAATGCCAGCAGGAAGAGAATGGCTAAAATAATCTGTGCAGTGGTTTTGAATAGCGAAGATGGAAAAAAAACCGGGGAAGTAAATACAGTTTTGATTCCGTCAAGCCATAGTCTTCTCCAGAGGCCGATACCCGATAACAGCAGTATTGCCAGTAGCGCCCAACACGTTAAAGGGGAAACTTGACCGGTAAAGACCAAGCCGGTTATTAACAGGGAGGCTATGATCGAACCTAAAGCGGAGGAAAAGACAAATGCTTCAACAGAACTGGAAAAATTTAAATCCCATACATTTCTGGTGAAGACTCTCCCAACACTCAAAAACCCTATAAAGATCAACAGGAAAAGAAGGGCATCCATTTGTGGATATGGGAAAGAGGGTTTAGTTTCTTAGTGAACAGGCAGGTTGTGTTTTTCTCGTATTAGACACATCTCGTTTTTGCAGTCTGGGAAAATAACGAAAATTCATCCGATACTTCCTGATAATCATCAAACCAGCAGGCCTCGGGATTTCTGAAAAAGGATAGGAATCGGGCGTTGTTATTCTTGTCTGCCGCCCGGAGGTATTTAAAGAATATCTGGTCTTCGGTCATTCCCAGCACTTCAATTTTCCCAGATTCATGAGACATGACCAGACGAGCACGTTTGGCCAGGCCCGAGCACAGGGTTCGGGATTTTTCAAAAATTTCGTATCCTTCCTCAACAGGAACAGAGTAGGTCTCGTTGCCCAGGGTTGGGCGGCATAGAAAAACATAATACGGAGGAACGCCTATATAAGAAAGCTTGGAAAACAACTCCGCAAGCACTTCCGCGTCATCGTTGACCCCTTTCACTAAAGGAGTCTGGTTGACCAGGGTGACTCCAGATTTCATCAGCATGTTCAGCCCTTCAATAGCCTCAGGGGTGAGTTCCCTCGGGTGATTGAAGTGAGCCATGATGTAAATTTTCTTTTCATCTGTGCTGTAAGTTTTAAACATTTCCAGCAATGAGGGGTCGTTCAAAATCCTGAATGGATTGAACGCCGGGACTTTGGTGCCAATACGAATAATCTGCACATGATCAATTTCACGTATCTTTTTGATAATGGGTTCCAGCTTACTCGTTGACATAACCAGAGGGTCGCCTCCGGTCAATAGCACGTTATTGACTTCTTTATTATCCTTTATGTATTCCAGACCTTCTGAGATGTCTTTGGTCACCTCATCGTTTTCATTCATGAACAGGCGTTTTCGAAAACAGAATCTGCAATAGGCGGCACATACCTCGTTAACCAATAATAGAGCTGTGGAAGTGTATTTATGCTCCAGGCCGCGAACTTTGGTGTATTTTTCTTCGTTGGAGGCATCCAACTCACCCCATTCATTGAGCTCTTGGATATCTGGCATGATGATCCGCTTAATGGGGTCATTAGGGTCGCTCCAGTCAATCAGGGACTGATAATAATCATTTGTCCGGAAAACAAATTTATCGTTGACCTTTTGCAGTTCTTGCTTTTCAGATTCGGTCAGTTGAGGAATTTGATCCAGCTTTGTTAAATATTTAGGCTTTTTCTTATCTGGAATGAGGCGTTTAAATAAAACATTCATCTTCCACCTCCCTTTTTAATAGATAAAGTTTAGTAACTAGCTGAAATTCTTTAGCTTGTCGGTCCTAATTTTTCCAGCTCTTTGCCACAAAAGACAAAAACTCCCCTTATTTCTCAAAATTGAGAAGCAGAGGGAAGGTTTGTAATGTTTTGGAGATATTTGCGGGGTCCTTTAAAATAAAGGCTTTATGCGCCTAATAGAAAGGAAGAGGCCCCCTCCAAACCGATGACCAAAATTCGGGCCGCTTATTAGCCAAATACCAGCATACTTGAAATCTGGAATCCTGAAAAATCTTAATTGGGTCTCGGCTATAATTTAAATCATACGTGACTCGACCTGGTCTATCAAGGAAAATAACCTTCAAACAAATGGGAACTATCTGATAAAAATAGATAATTATATTTATTTTCAATGATTTATTGGTTTGAAAGTTTAGGATGAAATTCTCAGTGGTCGTTCTGGAATTAAAGGGAAATGGATTGATTTTTAGCAAATACCCAGACCTTTCATCTATGCTCTTGACCCCGGAATTTTCAGTTGACAGGGTATTGGAATGGACTATAATGCAAAGCTCTTTTTTCAAATGCGAATTGTTAAAATGGCAATTCGATTGCGAATGATTTAAGGCTCTGAATATTAAGGTTCTAATGCTATTTCTGGTTTTATCTTAATTCAGGTTGCCAGTAAACTTGACAGGTTAGACCCGATTATAAGGTTGGAGTGATAGGTTTAGATTTGATTCATTATATTAATAGAGGAGATTGTTAGATGAAAAAGGCTTTGATATTGAGTGTGATGGTTATATTCAGCTTGTTTGCAGTAAGTTCTGCATTTGGAGCGGCCAAATGTCCGCAACCGCGGAAAACCAAAACGGCTCCTGGCGGCATTGCAAAAAAAGATATGACGGCTAAAGCTGATGCGGCAAATGGCGAAGCGATTTACATGAAGAAAGCCAAGCCTATGGCTTGTAAAATGTGTCATGGAGCCAAAGGTGATGGTGGCGGAAAATTAGGGAAAGCCCTGAAACCTGCTCCTCGTAACTTTGCCTGTGCGGCAACCATGAAAAAGGTTTCTGCCGGTCAGATGTTCTACATCATTAAAAATGGTTCTAAAGGAACCGGTATGGTGGCTCATGGGAAAACTTTGAAAGATGAAGGAATTTGGGATGTTGTTAAATACATCCGTAGCACTTGGGTAAAATAAGTATAGTTTGATTAAAAGGGGTAAGCCGCTTAAGCGGTTTACCCCTTTTTTTGTGCTTTTTTTGAATACTTTCATTGATTAAGGGTGAAGTGAAGCCTAAGAATTTTGGCTTTAATCAGGTGGACGAATGCCCCCTCAACAGCGTACAATTTACTAGTAACCTTTTGGAGTTAAAAGCCTGTGGCTATGCACCCGATTGATCCCACCGAAAAACAGTTGCGACAGTATGGCCTGATGATGGCTGGCGTGCTTTCTTTCTTTGTAGCTCTTTTCTTTTATAAGTCCTGGCACACTGCGGGAATGGCATTGGGAGTCTGGGTTCTGTTTTTTCTGACTTTGGGGTTATTGGCTCCCCTTCGCCTGACTCCGGTTTACCGGGCTTGGATGAAGTTTGCAGAAGTGGTCGGGAACTTTAACTTCAAACTGATTTTAGGGCTGATGTATTTTACTGTATTTACCCCGATGCGAATTGTCGCATCTTTTTTTCGACCTGATCCGTTAACTCGAAAAATTGAGCCGAACAAGGATAGCTACTGGCATGACTGCGAGCCTCGTAGTTCAGACCCAAAACGCTTCGAACAGCAGTTTTGATTTATTCGATTGGGTAATAAAGTTTCCATCCGTTGGAAGGGTTGTTTGTTATGGAAAAAATTCATAAAGAGATTTTAGGGCTGATGGGCAAGATTGATATCGATTGCAGGGATGAAAATGGCATTATCATCATTGACCTGACCGGACAATTGGATGTTTATAATTCCAACGATGTTAACCTGCTCATTGATGCATATCGAGAAAGAGGGTTTGATAAGTTTATCTTGAACCTGGAAAAAGTGACTTATCTGGATAGTTCAACCATCAGTGTGTTTATCCATTGTTATCAATCGCTTAGTGGTAAGGGCCGGTTTGCTCTGGCCGGGCTCAATGGTGCACCCAAGGAAGTTTTTGAACTGGCAAAACTTCACGATGTTTTTCAGATTTCCCCTGATGTAGCCAGCGCCATTGCCAACTAGCATTTGCTTTATTTGGCAAGCCAGGGTGTATTCGGTTTAAAGTGTTATTGTTAGTCCTTGCCTCCGGGAATGGGCCGCTTTGATTGGGTGCCGAAGTGTGTTAGTTTAAAGGCTTATGCCTGAGTAAATGAAGGTAAGGAGACTCTTAAAGAGTTAGACGAAAGCAGAGGTTTCAATGCGAAAGCTGGCTTTGCACATTGTCTTATTTTTATTTGTTTTTGGGGCGGTTCACGTTGGGGCGCAGGGTATGAATGAGTCCGAAACGGATTTGTCAGATCTGGGCATTCCAAAAGAGCCGGGATGGAAACACCCGTCTTATCGTGGATGGGAATCATTGAGTGTACCCGGTTTGATCGCTACTTATTACGATCTGGATCGGGACAATAAACTGGATTATATGGTCATTCGAAAAGTAATTCGGAAGGCCTCGACAGAAGAGACAACGATAGA
>JABIXH010000126.1 GCA_018664975.1 Nitrospina sp.
CCAACGAGTCCAGAAGCCTGGCTTTAAAAGTGGCTTATAAAGTTGATGATTTGTCTAAAAACTATATAAAAAGAAGTCGGGAGGTTATTGATCTTAGATTAACGCAGGCTGGTGTCCGTCTTGCGTACCAGCTGAATCAACTATTAATGATTGTTTAATGGGATAGGAGGAAACCTTGCCAGAAAAAAGTCCGATTTATTTCAAACAGTTATTGTCAGGGATCGATTTAGGAACCCGGGACCCTTCGGCACGTTCGATGGCCAATTTTTTATATTTAATTGGTGATCAGGAAACCCGTGAATGTGTGGTGGTCGACCCGGCATGGGATATTGATGGAATATTAAAAGTTGTTGAAGAAGATGACATGAAGCTTACTGGTGCTTTGGTGACCCATTACCATCCCGACCATGTTGGGGGAGAAATTTTTGGCATAGAAATTACAGGTTTGGCGGAATTGATGGAAAAGCATCCTGTGCCGGTCTTTGTTAACAAGCATGAGGCGGAAGGGCTGAAGAAGGTTACGGGAATATCCATGTCCGACATGAAACAGGTAGATGGGGAGGATAAGCTTAAACTGGGTTCTGTGGAGATCAGTTTTTTGCATACTCCGGGGCATACACCTGGCTCCCAATGTTTCCGGGTGGCGGATAGTCTTATTGCCGGTGATACTCTTTTTTTGCAAGGATGCGGGCGAGTCGATTTGCCCGGAGGAAATAGTGAAGACTTATTTCATACTCTTACCCGGCGGTTGTCCAAGATTGAGGACCACGTCACTTTGTATCCGGGACATAATTATGGGGGGAGCCCTTCAGGAGAGATGGGAGATGTCCGTCAGTCAAATTCCTCTCTTCAGGTAAAACACTTGGAAGACTGGTATACGATGATGGGCAGGTAATCAGCTATAAGTTTGAGCCTATTTTCAGCAGGTTGTCTGTTTGAGTGAGGCCCGGTAATCAGGCTTTTCCTGCCGGACATTAAACAGTGCATTTTAGGGGGTTGAAACTTGCGGGTAAATAGAATAAGTTTAGCGTGCCTAACCTATATGACCAAGGAGGTCAAATGAGATCCATCCTGTCAATGTTTTCGAAATCGCCGTTCAAGCCTCTTGCGAGCCATATGGACAAGGTTCGTGCTTGCGTAGAGCAAGTCAAACCCCTGTTTGACGCTCTGGGAAACAAGGACTACGATTCAGTTAAAAATATTTCCGAACTGATCGTAAAGCTGGAGCACGAAGCCGATATCATTAAGGACGATATCCGCTCCCATATGCGGCAAAGCATGTTCCTGCCAGTGGATAAAAAAGATTTCATGCATCTCCTTTCGGCTCAAGATGATATTGCTGACGCAGTAGAGGATTTAGCGGTTTTGTTGCGTATTAAAAACCTGGTCGCACCAGATGAAATCAAAACCTCTTTGAAGGAATTGGTAGATCATGTTGTTAATACAGCGCATATGGGTTGTGACCTGATTTCCGAGTTGGAAGCTTTGCTGGAGGCTTCTTTTGGTGGGGCGGAAGCGGATAAAGTCGAAAAAGCTACCCAGGAGCTTGGTACCGCAGAATGGGAAGCCGATCGCAAGCAGTTTCATTTGGCCCAACAGCTGTTTGCCGTTGGCGATGCTTTAGGTCCTGCAGATTTATTGCTTTGGAACGAAGTGATAAAAAAACTAGGAGCTGTTGCAGACAAGACAGAACAGATTGGTAAAACTCTCAGGATATTCCTTTCTCAATAATCCAATTTCCCTTTAATAATTTTTCAACCTTGGCAAGGAGCCTGGTTTGGATTTAGACACCTTTCTGCTTTCGTTCGCTGTGATTGCATGCATCTATATGGCGTGTAATATTGGGGCCAATGATGTCGCCAATGCCATGGGGACAAGCGTAGGCTCCAAAGCGTTGACATTCAAGCAGGCTATCATGATCGCGGCCGTGGCGGAATTTGTCGGTGCTTTTTTTGTCGGGGGGCATGTTTCTGACACGATTCGTAAGGGAATGCTTGATCCAACCGTGTTCGAGGCGGTTCCTTACCATTTGGTATACGGCATGATATCCGCCTTAATAGCGGCGGCACTCTGGTTGCATATTTCCAGTTACCTGGGGTGGCCGGTTTCCACAACTCATTCTATTGTCGGAGGGGTTGTAGGCTTTGGTGTCATCGCCGGAGGCATGGATGTAATCAACTGGGGAAAAGTGGGCCAGGTAGTTTTGAGCTGGGTGGTTTCACCCGTTATGGGGGGAGTCGTAGCTTTTGTGGTATTTACTTTTATCAGTAAAACCGTTTTTAGTAAGCGAACTCCTTTGATATATGCAAAAAACTTGCTTCCTTATATGGTGTTTTTTGTTTTTGTGATTCTTACCAATGCCATGGTTTATAAGGGACTGAAAAACCTTCGCTTGGATCTTTCTTTTGTCCACGCCCTGATTATTTCTCTAATTGTTGGAATTCTGGCATTTATCGTTACAAAATATTTAGCGAAAAAAATTCCTTACAACTCTTCCTGGGATCTGCAAAAACAGTTTGCTGAAACAGAAAATGTATTTAAATACCTGCAGATATTAACCGCATTTTATGTGGCTTTTGCTCACGGCTCCAATGATGTAGCTAATGCGGTGGGACCTTTGGCGGCTGTTGTGGCAATTCTCCATGATGGACAGGTGCATATGAAAGTAGTTATGCCTGCCTGGATATTGGGTTTGGGAGGGGGATTCATCGTATTGGGGTTATTAGTTTGGGGTGCCAAGGTTATGGCAACGATTGGAGAAAAAATTACCGAGCTCACTCCCTCGAGAGGATTTGCGGCAACGTTTGGAGCCGCTACAGTAGTATTAATCTGTTCCAAGATGGGCCTGCCTATTTCCACAACGCATACTTTGGTAGGATCGGTGATCGGCGTGGGACTGGCCAGAGGCTTGCCAACTTTAAATTTGGATATTATCAAAATGATTGGAATATCCTGGATTTCGACTATTCCCTTTACAGCTGTCATCGCCATGTTGTGTTACAAAATATTTTTGATATTTTTACCCTAGCAATTAAATATTTAGTAAAAACAAAAAACCCCCTGGCCCATAAGGCCAGGGGGTTTTTTATGGGATATGGAAAGAATCCCTATTTAATTATAATTTTGTTTTTGCAAGTATTCCGGTAAGGTCCATTCCAGCTTATCCAGATCGGAATTGTAGTGAGCCAAAGCTCCACAGAAAGAGCAATACTCAACGCCGAG
>JABIXH010000223.1 GCA_018664975.1 Nitrospina sp.
AAAAGCATCTCCATCGACATGATGCGGATGCCCTGATGACCGATTCCTGCTTCCAGGCCATCATCTTTCATATTCAGTTGGACATCATTGCCAACACCTAACAGGTGACCAATGCTGGGTCCGTTCAGATCGGCATCCAAAATTCCTACCTTGTAACCCCGATCGGCAAGGCAGGAAGCGATGTTGGCTGTGATGGAACTTTTACCGACACCTCCTTTGCCACTCATTAATGCCACTTTATATTTAATTTTATCGAGACGGGAGCGTAACTTTTCGCCTAATTCGACCACCTGTCCGATTATATTGGATCCGCCATCTCCTTCCAGATCCTCATAAGTTTTCATGAAAAGCTCCTAAAATTTCCCCCGAAGGGTCGTTATGGTTGTTGTATTACGATGGTTCATAATAGAGTAAAAACCACTCGTTTTAAAGGTTTTCTTGGGTTTTCTAGAAGATAGTAGGTCGATCTAAAGATATTTTTATCCGATTTAGTGATTTTAGTTGACCCCTGAGGTTTGTCTCTATTACATTAGCAAGTTTAGCATTTGCACCGGTTTATTGATTTGATTTTGGGATGATGAAACATGGCTTTAACGGAAGAAGATAAGAAGCTGATTGAAGAGGAGGAGCAACTTCTCGAAAGAACCCTGGAGTCGTTATGCCGACAGCTTCCTAAAGCCCAGGCATCGAAAGTCAGTGCAAATCTGGCCGCCCGCGAGTTGACCCGTCAAGTAGTCAATGAGTGGAACGATGAAGAAAGGCAACCTCTGGTGTCGGATGAGGCGGTAGCTCACCGAATTTTTGATATCCGGAAAAACAGTGACAAGGCTCTGCTCGAATTAATTCAAGAACCTTATTTTGGCAGGGTTTGCACCAAAGAGGAAGACGGCAGTGAAGTGTCTTTCCTGATCGGAAAGAAAAGTAATATTGAAGCAGGGGTTGTGGACTGGAGGAATGGCCCCATCGCAGGGTTATATTTCAATTATAAACAAGATGAAGAGTTTTTTGAGGTCATAAACCAAAGGGAACGCAGTGGTTATATTCAATTGCGTCGATCCTACCGCATTGAAAACGGACATTTAGTACAGATAGATACTCCCGAAGGGTTGTTCCGGAAAACCGAGTCCGGCTGGGATAAGTTGGATGTCGAGGATGAAATCGCCGCGCATCGTTCAAGAAGTATTGGATCAAATGAAAAACGCCTACCAAATATTCTTTCCTTAATAACCAAGGATCAGTTTGAATTGATTACCAGTGATCCAGAACGGCCTGTCATCATCCAGGGCTCAGCGGGTTCTGGTAAAACTACGGTCGCTTTGCATCGACTGGCCTGGCTCCTGCATGAAGAAAATTCGTTTGCCCAGGCAAAAAATACTCAAGTACTGGTGATGAACCGGTCTTTGCAGATTTATGTTAGTGCTACTTTGCCTTCTATGGGGATAGAGGGGGTGGAAACCGCAACCTTCAATAGTTGGGCCATGTCGATAATTCGGAAAGTGGTTCGCGGACGCCCCTTTTTTAAATTCCACAACGTTCCGTCATTTGTTGAGGAAATAAAATTCTCAGAAGAAATTTTAAATGCTCTTGATGGCTGGGTGGAAAAGCAAAAACAGACGTTGGATAATGCAGTGAACGAGGTATTTAAAAAATGGCCTGGGCAATTAAAGGCATGGAAGAAAGCTGAGAACAAGGCCATATTGCCCCGTCTCAAGGACTTTGCTCATGATGTTAAAGAATCTAACCTTCCTAAATTTGACAAGGATAAATGCCTGGAGTTTTTAAAACGACAAATCATTGATCTGGAAGACTATGTTCAAGATGTTTACAAACTGTTAGCGGACATAGATCATTTGAAAAATTATCTTCCTCCTGACACCAAGCTCGATTCGCATCTGGATTACCTGAAAAGGTTGACGGAAAAAAATCAGGCTAAGAATAATCTGGATTATTTTGACATGTCGCTGATTCTTCGCCTCATTCAGCTTAAAAATGGTGGTCTGCCTGATGGGTCGGGGGGTGTGGTTTTGCTGGATCATTTGGTGATTGATGAGGCGCAGGATTTTGGTCCGGTTGAGTTTGCCATCATGATGTCTGCTGTCAGCGATAAACACCAGATGACCATTGTGGGTGATGTGGCCCAGAAGATTTTATCTGCAAGGAAATTCATTGGTTGGAATAGGGTAGTGAGTAACCTGGGAATGGAGGACGACTCTATCATTCGTCTTGAGGTTTCTTTCCGGTGTACGGTTCCCATTATGACTTTGGCGCACAAGGTGGCAGGAGACCCGAAAAAAGTCGAGGGCAGGGCCGGTGCTGAGCCAGAATGGTTCAAGGCGGATGATAGGGAAAGTCTGCTGGAAAATTTGGTCGATTGGGCCAATCGCCTGGTTACAGCTGACCCTCATAAACTTATCGCCATTATTTGTCGCTACCCGAAACAGGCAATGGAATTAAAGGAAGAATTGGAAGAATTCTTGGCGGGAGAAGTTCGTCTGGGGCACCGTGACCAGTTTTCTTTTGAGCCTGGAATCATGGTGACAAATATCCATCAAGTTAAAGGCCTGGAATTCGACTCGGTAGCTCTGATTGAGCCCGATGAAGACAATTATCCTATTAGAAGAGAAGAGAGCCGCAATATGATTTATGTGGGCATCACCCGGACTCAGGATGATTTGCTTTTGACAACGATCAAACCTTTTTCCAAGGTGTTTTTTTATAACTAATTATTATTATAAAAAGTTGCGAAACCAGGTGGGAGGGCTATATTGTTGTTGTAAGGGATTTGAGACCAACCTTAAACAAGGAGGTCTGTATAGAGGCTGAGAGTCCACCTAAACAGTTTAGTAAGACCAAATTGAGAGTTTGCATATAAATGTGAACGGCACCGCGAAGTTAGGAAAGCGGGCTAAAAAAAGAGAAAAAACGCGTTGAGCAGTTGCAACGCGTTTTTTATTTATTTGCGTAGAGCTGAATGAAGAAAAAATATTTGCTTCTAGTAGAATATGA
>JABIXH010000290.1 GCA_018664975.1 Nitrospina sp.
AAAGCCATCAAAAAAGAAAAACGATTTGCATACCCTAGCTTTGGAACTTTTACAGTAAGATCTAGAAAAGCTAGAAAAGGACGAAACCCAAGAACGGGTGAAGAAATTAAAATTAAGGCCAGTAAAACAGTTGGCTTTAAACCAGCTCCTACTTTGAAAAACTCCCTATAGCTTTTTGGTCACAAATTAAAACCGCTCACTATAAAGTGGGCGGTTTTTTTGTTTCTACTTGTCTAAGGAGAGATCAATTTGCTGACAAAACCTGACTGCTTGAGCTGTTGGAGCATCCAAGTCGCATTCCCAGCCTTTTTATAAGCCCCTACCACCACTCGAAAAAGGATTCCCACCGATTCTTTATGGGAAACCAGCAACAAACCCGAAATCCCGGATTTCCGCAAAGACTCCAATAGCATTCTGGCCTCAGCTAAGGAACTTGCTTCACCCACTTGAAGAGCTAAAGGATAGGGGATAGCCGTTGCGTGGCCGCCAAAAGATTTCTTTCTCAATATACGGACCACCCTGTGGGCTTGATTCCAGTCTGAGAATCGTCCCACATATACCCGATAAATCTGGATTTCCTTGGAAATCCTTACCGGAACCCAATAGGCGTCAAACCCATTTGTCCGCAATCGATTGGATAAAGAAACTGCCACAGATTCATTAGCATGACTGGAAACATGAATGACGAAAGAAAGTTTAGTCGTTTTTTCTTCATCTTCGGGTGTGGGCAAACCTTTTTGATTTGCCAAAGGGGCCTTCTCGGAGAGAGAGAAGTTTTGGTGAAATTTTTCTCCATTTATTTTCCAAACTGATTGGGATCGAGTCCACTCCAGTTCTTTCAAGCCTAGACTTTTCAGAGTTTCCGAAGTAAATTTTTGTTCAAAAAATACGATTGGAATCCCTTCCTTCATTACCAAGACTTTGGATGACGTTTCCAGATGAGGTTTGGGGTGTCTGGATAAAAACCTTTTTTTCCTAACCAAAAACGGGTTTTCAGTTTTCAAATCATTGTAATAAGCCAGGTGGCCCTCAATATCCATATTTTCCCAAGTAGTCTGCCAACCTATAACCCGATCAAACAGGTCTGCATAATCCTCTAACCTTTCTGAAGGAAGTGGAACTTCAGGAACGCTTTTTTCTGTGCTTTCCTCCTTAACCTGAGTCGTATTTTTTGCAAGATCCCATTCCACATTTTGACTTTTTAAAATCCTTCTTACTGTACCCAGGTCAATTTTTGCAAGCGTCCTCTCCAGGTTTTCCACGTCCAATTGCACCCCCTCCCGGATACCATTGATGTTGCCAAAGATGAATCTATCAATATTTCGCATCCAGATAGCGACCGCAATTTGAGCGGGATGATATTTATCCAACTTGAGTTTTCTGGCAATCGAAAATAAACTCTCCCCTTTTTGCAATACATGCTTCCCATTTCGCAAAATATGCTTCTCAGCAGGGATTTTCTGGACCTGAACTAGGGTCGCGGTGGTCGATTCAGGAACAGGTCTGGGATGTGCCCAGATAACTCCTGAAGCGCGCCTTCGGTGCACCACTTGCTCCTTTGCAGGGACAGGGTCTATACCCTTAGGAGGGATGTTATCGGCCTGCTGAGAAGACCCTTTCGCAGAGTTTTTAGACTTTTCATTGGGTGCATTTGGAGCGGCGATTCTGGAGGTGCTTTCAGGCTGTTTCGCTACAGTAGAATCTTTAGGGGATTTATTTTCGGAAACTTTCTGGTCAGCCAGAGGCTCGGGTTTGGACTCACTAACAGGAAATTTGGAGGCGGTTTTCTTATTCCGTTGAACATTTAAAGCCAGGCTTTGCTGAAAGTCCACAGTTACCAGAAAATTTTCCAGCAATGTCCCCCCATTATGGGTGGCCCGGATAACAAGGTTGAAAGAAGGAAAAAACAAGGGATTGTTGGAGCGGATTCTAACGGTTTTTCTTAGACTGTTACCAGATTCCATCGGGTCTATAATCAAGGCATCTATAATATCCTGCCTATTTAGTCCCAGCTTGGTATAGTCCTCCAGGCTCCCTATATTTGCCTCCACCGGCCCGTCAAAATCTAAATTGATATCAAGGGAAGCTTTAAACTTTTCTCCAAACTTGCTTTGAACCTGAAAACCGCCAACAGAAAAAGCCTGAACTTCGGGTGCTCCGGCGATAATCCAAAGAACACCTATCAGCATCACCCTGAATTTAGAATAAATCCTCAATTCAATATCCCATTCTTTCTGGCTGAAAAATCCCAAAGCAGATAAAAACACATTCAGGGTTATTTCCAGCCATTCTCTGAAAATACTGTCCACCTATTACATATTAATCGGATTATTCTGATTTTCAAAAAGGGAATATTGAAAATTTTTGCAGGGGAGGGGTTCAACCTTTGCGTTTACGACTCAATTCTTCTTTTTCAAATTTCCTGAACTTTCCTCGATTCGCGTCTTCCGGCATCCGGGTCTTACGTTCATGCTGGTTATGCATCCAGTTTTTTTCAATATAGTGGCAGGACCGGCATTCCCGGGCTCTTTTAAAAACCGGGCGATTATAAAGAGACCTGACTTTGGAAACATGCAGGGGAGGATCAAAGTCCTTGTGAATATGGCAACTTTGGCAGTACTCGCCTATTACTCTATTGGCCTGTCCCGGCCGAAGATCTCCCTCAAACGCTTTCTCAACTTCAATGGTAGAGCATCCAGACAAAGATACAAAAAACAAGACCGCCAGGAAACACAGCGGTACAAAACCACCGGTTTTCCGGGTAAATATTTTTATAAAAGAGTTCATGAATTAGTTAATTTATTCATGGGGTCACACTAATATGAGAAAGGCATGAAAGGAAAAATAAATTCGGAGCCGTCCTAGATAGGCTGAAAACGTATTTTTCTGTAGTTTTTCAAAACTTTATTGGAGTAACGTTGGGGAAGATAACCTTTACGCAGAAACCGACTCAAGCGCGATGGACCTTGATTATAAGCCTCCAGAGCGAGAGTCAAATCCCCAAAGCGGGTAACTAATTTGTTCAGGTAGTAGGCACCTAAGGCTATATTTTCCCTGGGGGAATACAACGTATGGTTTCCCTTCCACTTCAAACTGGTTTCAGACGCCAATGCAACTGCCGTAGCCCTTTTCAACTGCATCAAACCATGAGCTCCTCGATTTGACCGCGCCCAGTTGTAAAAGGAGCTTTCAGTTATAATTAAAGCAGTGAGGAAAAGGGGATCATACCCGTATTTTTTGCTCTCAGTTAAGATCCATTCCGGGATGAGCACAGCACTGCGGTCATCCAATCCCGTGTTATAATCAGCTATTACGAGCCGTATTTTTTCTCGGATCCGGTTGTCATAGGCCAGTTCATTTCTAAAGCGTGTTTCTTTTGCCTTGTGGAATACACCCGCCTCCAACTGGCCTAATGCAGAAAAGAATGGCGATAATCCACTAACGTATTGAGGGGTTTGACCCGTAAAGAATCCTGTAAACGCCAAAACCAAAATAAGCGGAATAACAATTTGTTTTGCTTTGTAGAAGGTCATAATGCTTTAACGGCTCAAAGCTACTAAACGTAAATAAATTTAAACTGGAAACAAAGGCAGTTCTAAGTAAGTTTCGAAGGCAGAATAGCCTCGTGCAGGTAGTTAGTGCCACCCGGGTTAAATAACCCTTAAACGTATTATAATAAAGTGTTTGGGACTTGTCAATTTTGCATTAAAAGGCTTTCCGGAGAAATTTCCTGCAGGGGGATAAAGCATTTACTTTTTACTTCATAAAAAATATAATATTTACATAAATATTTGATTTTTATCATATTATGAACATATCCTGCCCGGAATGCCAAGCCAGTTTTGATATTGACCTCCCTGATTTGACCGAAGAAGGGGCTCAGGTTAATTGTACCCAATGCCAGTACAGTTTCTTAGTTACGCCAGAGGGAAGTCCAGCGGGGTCCTCAAGTTCTCCATTTGCTGACAGTTCTGAGGAAAATTCTAAACCTGAAAACCAGGCACCGGAAGAAGATGACCTGGACGATATGTTGGACAAGTTGGTAGATGAAGAATATGAGAATAAAAATGAAGACCTTTCAGATCCCGATCCCGAACTCGACAATATGCTCGATGATCTCATCGGCGGTGACATGCAGTCCAGTTCCGAAGAGACACAAGAAGCCGCTGAAAGTAGCGAGGATTCAGAAGGCCCCGAACTCGACAGTATGCTCGATGATCTCATCGGCGGTGACATGCAGTCAAGTTCAGAAGAGACACAAGAAGCCGCTG
>JABIXH010000160.1 GCA_018664975.1 Nitrospina sp.
AATGCTGGAGCGCAATCAGGAACTGAACCAGATAGGATTCGTTTCAAACACGGTTGTCGATGAAGCGGAAGAAAAACTGGCAGTGTTGATGGCTCGGATTAAACTTGCGGATGAGGAATTGAAACTCGAACAAAGTCAGGTTCATAATGATAGCAGGCTGGCCCGTGCTATGGTCGACCGGGCACAGGCGAGCCTTGCTGAAGAAGAGATTCAACTTTCTTATGCCACCATCACCGCTCCCATCGATGGCATCGTTGCATTTGTCTCCACTCAGGAAGGAGAAACAGTGGTAGCCAGTTTGAGTGCCCCGGAATTTGTCACTCTGATCGACCTGCGCAAACTTGAGGTTACGGTTTTTGTCGATGAAACGGATATTGGTCGAATCCAGGTAGGACAAATTGCGAAATTTACCGTAGATACCTATGCTGACCAGTTCTTCAAAGGCAAGGTGCGGGAAATTCACCCCAAGGCGGTGATTAAAGATAATGTAGTAAATTATGAAGTGATCCTGGATATTGAAAAGAATAAAATTGCAAAGCTCAGACCGGAGATGACCGCCAATGTTGTGGTCACCACCGGCACCCGGAAAAAAGTTTTGACTCTCCCGAAAGAAGCTGTCAAACGGGAGGGCAAAAAAACTTTTGTTGTAATGCAAGATAATGGCAAACTTGAAGATATACCTGTCGAGTTGGGTTGGCGCGATGGTGGAATAATTGAAGTTGTGTCAGGTCTCAATGAAGGAGACGAGGTGGGGATTCCTAATAAACCTTTAAAGAAAAAGCGTAAAGGCAGAAGGCCATGAACCTCATCGAAATGAACTCCATTTGCAAGAGCTACCGCAATATCGGTTTCGAGACGCAAGTTCTTAATAATGTGACGCTTCATATCGGTGAAGGGGATTACGTCAGCATCATCGGACCTTCCGGTGCAGGCAAAAGCACGCTCATGGCCATCATGGGGTGCCTGGCTCAGCCCACCAGCGGAGAATATATATTGGATGGAGAAGAAGTCGGTAAGTTGAATGACCGCAAACTTTCCCGTGTCCGCAACGAGAAAATTGGTTTTGTATTTCAAGCCTTCCACCTTTTGCCCGGAGTCACGGCACTGGAAAACGTCACCTTGCCTTTGGTTTACGCAAAACAGACTCCAGGCAATGCGAAGGAAAGGGCCAGGGAACTACTCGCCAAGGTAGGACTGGAACACCGCTTGCATCACACACCGGGACAGCTTTCCGGCGGAGAACAGCAGAGGGTCACCATCGCACGGTCTCTCATCAACGATCCACGAATCATTCTCGCGGATGAACCTACAGGAAACCTGGATTCAAAAAATGGCATAGAGACCATGAAGACCTTCGATAATCTCGTTAAGGAGGGAAAGACCATTGTGCTCATCACCCACGATTCTGAGGTGGCACAACATGCGGGTCGTATAATTTCTATTCTTGACGGACAGATTGATTCAGACAGCGGAGTGCACCGTGAACGAAATACTTTATCCTTATAAGTCAACCGACTTATTATGCCAAAGACTCCTGGGGCAGATCATGTATGCGAATATTTAAAAATCTCGGACAGGCTCTACGCGGATTGCGATTGAATCGGGGCAACACGGTTCTCATGACACTGGGGGTGATGATCGGCATTGCCTCGTTAACGGTGATTGTAGCCATAGGCGATGGAATCAAAATCAAGGTTCTCAGTCGCATTGCCAATATGGGGTTTGGTCCGGAATCTTTCTCGGTGATTGCCGGTGCAGGCAGGATGTTTTTTGCCCGCTCACAAAATACAACCAGTATGACGCTTGAAGATGCCGAAGACCTGTTGGCACTTCCTACTGTTCGGTTGGTAGTGCCCCGCCAAAGAAAACGCCTGCAGATTATCAATAAAAAGGAATTCACCAGCACCCGGGTTTATGGGGTGACGCCAGACTGGCAATTAGCCCGGGGATGGAAAATGGCTGATGGAAATTTTTTATCCGATGGCGATCTCGACCGCAGTAAGCGGGTGGTGGTGCTGGGCGCAACCCCCGCCCGAAAACTTTTTAAGGGCAAAGAATCCATTGGAAAAATGGTGCGTCTGCAAAATAATTATTATGAAGTGATTGGTTTGCTCGAAGAAAAAGGATTGACCGAAAGTGGATACGATCCGGATGACCGTGCCCTGATACCCTTGACCACGTCCATGTCGCGGTTGACCCACCAAACCTATCTCCATAGCATCAAGGTGGTTACCCTGGATGCTTCGCAAGTGCCGGAAACGATGGAAACGGTACGTCAGGTTTTACGCCGCAATCATAATCTTTCTGTTATTGCTGATGATGATTTCCGTTTCATTACCCCTGAAGGCATCATGCAATGGGTGACTGAATCGGAGCAGGCCCTGAATCGCATGTTGATTTTAATCTCAACGGTTTCTCTTCTGGTGGGTGGAATCGTCATCATGAATATTCTTCTGGTCTCTATTCGGGAACGGGTTCGGGAAATAGGCATCCGCCGTTGTTTTGGCGCACGCCGGTCTGATATTACCTTCCAGTTCTTGTTCGAGTCTGTTTTGGTTTCGCTGTTAGGGGGACTCATGGGAGTGGTGCTGGGGTTGACCATTTCATTTGGGTTGAAGCGGTTTGATGTACTGCCTACTCATATAACGTTGGAGCCTTTTATTTTGTCGTTCGCGTTTTGTACTTTGATTGGTTTGGTGTTCGGGATTCATCCTGCGCGTAAGGCGGCTTTTTTGAGTCCTGAAGAAAGCATTCGGTCGCAATAAAAAAATGATCTCTTCTTTCTTAATAGCATTTAGAGCTTTGTTCGCGCATAAGACCCGCACCTTCCTGGCGTCTCTGGGTATTTTGATAGGGATTGCCTCGGTAATCGTTATGGTGGCCATTGGCAAAGGTTCGCAGAAAGAGGTGATGGATGTCATCGCAGGAATGGGAGAAAACCTCATCACGGTCAACGCGGGCGAAATGAAAAGGCGTGGCGGGCGGCTCCGCCTTACTGGCAATGTGAACACCTTGACCGTTCGGGACGCCTACCGTATTACGGATGAAATTGCCGAGGTGGAAATGGTAGCACCTTTTGAAGAAAAAAGGATGGTGGCGAAATTTGGCAATAACTCCGCCGAAACTACGATTGCCGGTTCCACCCGCGATTTCTTAATAATTCGTGATTACCATCTGCAAAGCGGTGAACAATTTTCTGAAAGGGATTCCAAAACTGCCAACCGTGTTGCCATTATTGGAATGACTGCGGTCAAAAATCTTTTTGGGGAAGAAGATCCAATGGGGCAGGTTATCAAGGTGCATTTTATTCCCTTTAAAATTATTGGTGTGTTTGAGCCTAAGGGTGTGGATACCAATGGATTGGATCAGGATGATTTGGTGCTGATACCGCTTTCGACCTATATGCGCCGGATTGTTAATCAGAAGCACATCACCCGAATTTTTGTCCGAGCTTCTTCCCGGAATAATATTGCCAAAGCTTCAGAAAAAATCCGCGAACTCCTACGAGAAAATCATAAGCTCACCGATGACCGGAATGATGATTTTACCCTCGTCAGTCAATTGGACCTGGAAGAACTGAAAAAAGAAACCACCGAATTGTTCACCAAATTGATTGTAGGCGTTGCGGCCATATCTTTATTGGTGGGAGGCATTGGAATTTTGGCGGTAATGTTGATATCTGTCAAGGAGCGCACGCGGGAAATAGGGATACGAAGAGCGGTGGGCGCAACCCGTAGAGATATCATCCGTCAGTTTCTGTATGAGTCTTTGATCATTGGTTTTCTGGGTGGAGGACTGGGAATCATTTTGGGAGTCGGCTTGACCCTGGGCCTGACTAAGTGGGGTCACTGGATCCTGATTCTTGACCCCAATTCTATCTGGACCGCAAGTTGGGCCTGCGCCGGGCTTGGTATATTTTTCGGCGTGTTCCCCGCCATCAAAGCTTCCAAACTCGACCCCATGGAAGCTTTAACCACGGAATAACCGGGCTACACCCGGAGGAAATTTACAATGCCCTTTGGCTGGAAAATATCTGTCTCGGCCTAATCAATTCCTTCGACCACTTCAGTAAAGCCGATTTAAACTGCCCCTTTCTCAGACTGTGCGCCCAAGACAAAAAAAGGGCCCGCCCCCTTGACAGTGGACGAACCCCTCTTTGTTTGTGAGAAAAGACTGATAAAAGCAATACAACAATCGCCTGCAAATTATTAGATCTAGAAGAAAATAATTTGCGAGGTTTTAAACAGGGGAACTGTTCTATTGAGTCAATCCCCTCACTCCCCCTTCTCAGGGGGAATTCTTAAAAAAACTATTTCTACAATCGCAATGGTATTATTCGCATTTTAACGCTTTGACCTATTGCCACTGGCCAGCTAGAACATTATGCCGCCGTGGTTGGCAGCGATCATTCCGATTAGCATGGGGATGGAAAGCCATGCGTTGGTTCTGCTAGCGAGAAAAGCGGACCTCTTAGCTTTGTTCAGGGCATCGCCTTCCAACTCACCTGCGATAATCTTTTTCTGGTTCGGCCAAATAATGAACCACACATTACCCGCCATAATGATGCCAAGTAACATACCAATCATGATTTCACCGCTAGGGATTCCCTGAACCGTTCCCCGTCCGGCCATGTAATAGGCGATACCGGTGATGACAGTCCACAATGCCGCGTGCCGGAACAAGAACAGGGCGCGAGGCAGGATGATCTGCGTATACTGCTTGGCGGCTCCTGCTTCAACCATCTTAGGCATGGACTGAACCTGAACCAGGTTGAAGAAATACAGCAACCCGATCCACAAAATTCCGACAATTACATGAAAAAATTCAAATACCCACATTTTGTTTTCCTCTCAATACATTGGTTGATATTTTCAAGTAGTTCTGTTAATTCGATACTTTATATTTAGGCAATTCGCGAAGCCTCGAAGGTGCGCTCGTAGCCTCAGACAATTTTTAGAGGTCCTTTTTGTATGGGGCAATTGTACGAAAATTTTTGGGTGTCACGGTTTTACTTAATTTAAGGAATCAGGCGGAATATCTGCCTCATAATTCAGGAAAGCATCTGTTGGATGGCGACAATTAGAATAAAGATTCAATAATTCTTCTACCCGGAGGGGATTTTAACAGAAATTGTCTTTATTTTCCATTTTCTTCGAGCTTGATCTAGTTTCGGGTAAAGAACCAAAGCAGAGCCAGGAAACTTGAAACTAAGGCAAAAATAAGCGTTTTCCGGGAGGGGCCTTCTGTTTCATCGGGAGTGGCAACCGGGTTTCCCAGGGCTGTGAGCCTTTTTTTCAGCAGGTTATTTTTCTGCGCCAGTTCGTCCTTTTCGGCCTTGAGTTTATCGATTTCATCGCGGAGGCGCAGACGATCGACCTTCAGAGCTTTGGATTTTTCGATTTCTCTTTGCAGGGTTTCTTCAGGCCCCAGGGTCAGGCCATCTTCTTCCGGTGGCTCCTCCCAATGTTGGCTCATTCAATGCCCCTTTTTTACCATGGGGAACTGGTCGCTGGCTGTAGTCAGCCGTAGTAACGAATCGGGACTCAGTTTTAGCTCGGCGGATTGCGCAAATTCTAACACTTGTAGCGGTTTCCGGGACCCTACGATGGCCGTAAAAATATTGTCGCGGGTGAGCACCCAGGCCAAAGCCACCTCAACCGGTTTGCGGTTCAATTCCCTGGCGATGTCTCGCACGGTTTCCCAGACTTTTTGAGCGTGCGGGTACACCTGGCTTTGATACAAAAAATGGTTTTTCCGAGTGGGCATTCTCAGATCCTCCCGGCTCATGGGTCTTGCGAGCAGGCCCTGCGCTGTGGGAGAAAAGGCCATGTATGGGATACCGGCTTTTTGGCAAAGGCTCAGGGTTTCGCCTTCATAGGCCCTGTCTAACAGGCTGTATGGAACTTCGTTCATAGAAAATTTTTGGAGTTCATTTCCCAGCAGGGTTAAGTCGCGCGACTGAAAATTTGAGAGCCCTACCGTTGTGGCTTTTCCGCTTTGCTTGATTTTGTGCATGAACTCGGCAAGCCGGGCACTTTTTTCACGGGTATTGAAATAACTTCCCGGCCAATGGATCAGGTAAAGATCGACATAATCCCTACCTAAAGCTTTGAGGGAATTATTGAGGCAATGTTGGTAGGCCTTGAAGGTCAATTCGGCATCGGGCCAAATTTTAGATATAATTATGACAGAATCTTTTTGCGAACCCAGAGCTTTTCCCAACCGGCGTTCCGATTCACCATCGCCGTAGCCTTCAGCGGTATCAAAAGCGGTGATGCCGTTGTCGAGAGCGGTTTGTACTACTTTGTCTGCATCTTCAGGGGGGCAAATATCCCCCCATCCTCCGCTAGGTGCTATCTGCCAGCACCCCAGAGTGATGCGACTCCAATCTTTGTTGATGCCATCGACCCGGCCATAAATCATCCATACCACCTGAAGTAAATAACACGGGGTCCTCTATTGATTGAGAGAGGTGTTTCTCTGTATTCAAACTGGGAAACACTTTTTCGGACCTGCCAGAGTTTCCAGGCGATGGTCAGGACGGAGATTCCCGCCAGCAGAATCAGTCCGGCGATGAAGTAAACGATCAACATGGGATAGGCAAAAATAAGAATAGCGAGAAAGAACAGAATTCCGCCAAAAATAAAAGTTCCCTGGGTCAGCGTCCTGTGGCTTTGAGAAAAAATTCTGTTCGAAATAGGATCGTTGTAAAACATGATAAACCTCACTTTCAAAACATTTACTTTTCTATTATATACATAAAATCTGTCTCCAGGCTTGTCAACCCCGGTCGGTGGCAAAGAGCAAAATCCCATTTTGGGGGAGAACAATGCTGTCTCGGGCTAAAATATTTTTGCTACGTCCCCTCTCTCTTACCGGAGTGGGATTTTTTTGAAATCTTTTTTCTGCTGGGATAAGGGGCGTTTCCAGTTGGTGACTCTGGGGCTGGGGTGATAGAGAGGAAAAAGCGTGAAGTCTTGAGTTGGAATCGTTTGAGCAACGTTCTGCTTTAAGTGGAAACGGGTGCCGAGGATTTTATTTAAAGATTGCAGGGCAACCGTACCAAGAGTGACCACTACTTGAGGTCGGATGATGCTAAGAGTATCTTGCAAAAAACCGGAACAGGTTTTGATTTCTCCTGTATTAGGTTTGCGGTTATTACCGTTTTCAAGCGGATTACACAAGACGGCGTTGGTGATGAAAATCTCTGGGCGAGTCAAACCGATATGTTTAATCAGAATTTCAAAGTTGTCACCGGATCGATCACCCTGAAACGGTACTCCTGTGCGACCTGCGCCAAATCTCCCGGGGGCTTCAGCTACAAAAATAATCCTGGCATTCAGCGAACCGTTAGTGGTGCTTAGGACAGCGGGTTGATCTGCAAGAGAGGGGCATAAACGGCAAGAGGCGGCTTTTTTTTCCAGTCGGCGAAACGATTTGGTTTTTTCTGGTGGCGAGCTTTTGTCAAGGTTTACCTGTTTCATCACCTGGTTCCTCCTGATCATCTTCATCATCGCTGGCCCTGCAAATAACGAAGAAGCCTATGATGAGCAGGACACTGGCAACCAGAGTAAGCAGGATATCCATGGGATTCTTAAAATGGCTTGATGGTGGCAAGGTAGATCATGCAAGCACCGACAATAAAAATTGGGATATGTACCATCATCGCGTATTTCTTTGGCAAGGTGTCTTCCTTTATTTGCTTGCCGTTTTGAATGCCGAGTGCGATCAGGACAACCAGAAGCCCCAGTTTCCAGTAAATCCATTGGGATTCAGAAAATACCCCGGTCTTTATGGCAAGGACCATTCCTGAAATGAGGGTCACTCCCAGAATAGGGTAGTAGATGAATTTATGGATTCGAATCTGGGTTTTTCTTAGACCTTCTGCTTCCTCAGCAGTTTTCAGACGCAAACGCAGTACAACCGAAAGAGATTGTACAAACAAGGTTCCAATGACCAGACACATGGATATCATGTGCAGGGTAAGAAAAAAGTTTTTCACTTAAGAGTACCTCTAAAATTCAATTTCCATTATGAGTTATCAACT
>JABIXH010000109.1 GCA_018664975.1 Nitrospina sp.
CAGTCAGGTAGCCTTCCGAAGTCCAACTGGTGTCATATTCTTCAAACTCAATATCCTTCACCCCTTGTCGGGCCAGTTGAATGACACGATAAATATAATTTTCAGGAATAAAGCAGTCCAATGCCTTGCGAATGGACTTTTTCAAAGCTTTATTTTTCTGAACGTCAAACCGGGTTTCTTCCCCTTCATCCTTAGACCAGCATGCCTGAATAACTTCTTTCAGGCACTTGCGGGTCATCTTGCTTCCCGCCGCAAGCGCGGCAACTTTGCGCTCTTCTTTAACCTTCCATTCAACGAATTCTTCAATATCAGGATGGTCCATATCGAGGGTGACCATCTTTGCGGCGCGTCGGGTGGTACCGCCAGATTTAATCGCTCCAGCCGCCCGGTCTCCGATCTTAAGAAAACTCATCAGTCCGGAAGATTTTCCTCCACCAGAAAGAGACTCGCCATCGCCACGAAGGTTGGAGAAGTTGCTTCCGGTTCCAGAGCCAAACTTGAACAGTCGAGCTTCCTGTCGCCAAAGATCCATGATGCCGCCATCCCCTACCAGATCATCTTCAACGGAAAGAATGAAACAGGCATGAGGTTGCGGCCGTTCATAAGCATTTTTGGATTTCTGTAATCCTTCGGCTTCAGAGTCATAATAATAATGCCCCTGGGCAGGCCCTTCCAGACCATAGGCCCAATTCAAACCGGTGTTGAACCACTGTGGAGAGTTGGGCGCCGCTAACTGTCGGGCCAGCATATAGCGCATCTCGTCATAATAATTGCGCGCATCTTTTTCACTGCTGAAACAATTGTTTTTCCAGCCCCAATACGTCCAACACCCGGCAAGACGATGAAAAACTTCCTGCGACGTGGTTTCGCGGGAGAACTGTGCCGATTCAGGAAGCTGGTTCAAGCCTTCCTCATCAGGTACCGATGGGCAGAGCCATTCAGGTAATCCAGGCTCAAATTTCTTTTTTAACCGGGCTGGAACTCCCGCTTTACGGAAGTACTTCTGCGCCATAATATCAACCGCCACCTGAGACCAGGTGTCCGGCACTAAAACGTTCTTGATTTCGGCAACCAAAGAACCATTAGCATTGGTGATCTTAGAATCCCGCTCGACAAAGCGAATCCCCTCATAAGGGTCCTGATGATCATTTGTAAATACCCGGTCGATTCGCATAGAACGCTCCACCTCGCTAAAAAAATAGTTTCAATCAAACAAAAGTCAAAAATTTCAAGGACAAAACCCGTTTCAAACTGCCCTTTTCCTCTAAAGTTTCTGTGTGACTCTGACCACAAAATGTCTATATTTTGTGTCGCTCACTAAAATATATACAACATATGGGGTTGTCAACGAAATTCTAAGTTCCCGGAAAAACTTTCTCCCAAGCCCGTAAAACATAACAGTTTCGCCCTCCCCCGTCCCCTTCAATATAGGCGAATAAAAAACGAATATCAATGCCTCCGCAAACAAAAAATACATTTTTTTAAACTGATTTATAAGGGACTATTAGTTGCAGGAGCAAATGGGAAAGGGCGTGTCAGGCGAGAGAGTACCGTTGCCAGCCAAATAAAGCCTATGCTAGTTGACCCCACGCCTAGTGGTGAACCAATCAATCTCTACTTTACCAACAAACTCCATTAGGCGAAAAGGGCCATCCTCCGTTCCTTCAGTCAGTTTGATATGCGTTGCATCCACCCTATCCTGACCAAAAGTCGGATCGAGAGCGCGCCATTCTCCCACATAAACTTCTGGCCAGGCATGATAAAGAAATCCCGCATATTCTGCAGAATATACCAATCCATTTACAATTCGGGTGGGAATCCCCGCGGCCCGGGCCAATGCCGTGAACAAAAAGGTATGAGACTGACATTCGCCTCGCCTTTCATGCAAAGCATCCAGCGCGGTCACAGTATCTACCAACTCCTTTTCCAAATTGAGATACACCCAGCGATTGATGTCTTTAGCAACCTGCCAGACGTTATGTTGTTCTCCGGCAAGTTCACGTGCCAGAGCCTGGATCATGGGGTGCCGGGCCTGAACTTCTGCCGAATCTTGCAGGTATTTTGGGTCTGGCCCTGGGGTTCCGAATGCACTCGAAATGTTCTGCTCTGCTTCAGTCTTTACTTCCAACGTGATTCGATATAAACCGTTCGGCAGTTTTTCTGTCTTGAGAAGCCTTTGCCTGTGATCCTGTGGAACGAGATCGGGGGAACGGAGAGGTTGAAGGTGGAAGATGATATTCCTCACCCGGTCCGATTGGTCAATCGGCCGGTCGGGTTTTACCAGGCTCATGGTAATTAGACTGCTTACCGTCAACGATTCATCGAGTTTCTGCGCAACCTGGGCAGATTCCTTAAATGACTCAAAGCCCTGGTTGGTGGTTTCTTTGATCACCGAGCCATCCTTCGCTACCCATAAGGTGCTTTCGATGCCACTAAATTTTTGTTTGATCGCAAAAGTCTCAACAGGCTGGCCTTCGTAATCCAGGTTTTCCTTATCCAGGACTTCGAATTCAAGGTCCACTAGCATCTGGAATGGCTCCAGGAACAACGGTACAATTCCCTTTTGCCCGACTTGCAAACCCTTTGCCATCAAGTTTAGAAGAAAAGTTGATGAAGGAAGCGTCTCTGGAGAAAATTCAATGGATTTTTCCCGATCAAAGCCTCGCGACTTCATCCGGTAGGTCAACCGGTTGGCTTCCATTTTACCCTCGACCTGTTGCCGATGCCCGGTTATCTCCTGCAAGATGGAAAAACTGCGGAGTTTAAAATCGGGATCCAACTCGGTCTTTTGATGGATAGTAGTGGATTGGTCAATGGACTGCGAACGAATCTGAAAAAAAACCGTAGAATCCAACTTTACAGACTTCGGCGTCCAACGGGTTTGCACCCGGGTAAAACCAATCTTGCGTCCTTGAAAATAGGTTCCCATCCAGTCTTCCCGCTCACCAGAATCTTGAAGCAGGGGGCTGTCCTGAAACAAAGGCTGGGCAGTGACCGATCCACAAAACATCCACAGAATTAAAATAATTTGTACTATTAATTTCATATCATGTAATTTCATATCATGGACCAGCCTATCACCCCACTAGCCGTGGAGGCAACTAGCAATGGCTCGCTGGCCCCACGCCAAGGGGGAAATATTCCTCCAACCCATCAGGCAGGCATGCTAGTATTGACGCTTTAACTTTTTAACAAAATTTCTGTTATAATAACTTATGATTGACCCCAAGAATGTCCCAACTTATCTTACTTTCGATGATGTATTGCTCCTGCCCGCCCATTCGAAAGTGTTGCCCACAAACGTAAAACTCTCGACCCGTTTGACCCGCAAGATCAAACTAAACTGCCCTTTGATCAGCGCCCCCATGGACACCGTAACCGAAACAAACCTCGCGATCGCCTTGGCTCAGGAAGGGGGGATCGGCATCATCCATCGCAGTCTTCCCCCGGAAAAGCAAAGGAAAATGGTCGACAAAGTCAAACGCTCGGTCAGTGCCATGATTCCCGACCCGATCACCATGGGTCCCGACCAGAGAATCAGCGAAGCTCTGGATGTCATGCGGAAATACAACATCACAGGCATTCCCATCACGCAGAATAAAAAACTAGTGGGAATTCTGACCAATCGTGATCTCAGGTTTGAGAACAATCTTAACAAGAAAATTCAATCTCTGATGACCAAGGAAGATCTTGTCACCATTCCTGAAGGCACCCCGCTGGAAAAGTCCAAACAAATCCTGCACGACAACCGCATTGAAAAACTGTTGGTGGTCAACAAAAAGGGACACCTTAAAGGACTGATCACCATCAAGGATATAGAAAAAGCCGGGAAATTTCCCAACGCCGCCAAAGACTCTAAAGGCAGGCTACTGGTTGGTGCCGCATTAGGAGTCACCCAGAACCCCATAGAACATATTGAAGATTTAATCCGCGTGGGACTGGACGTACTAGTGATTGATAGTGCTCACGGACATTCCGAAAAAGTTCTTTCCACCATTCGAAAAATTAAAAAAACTTTTCCTAAACTGGAATTGATAGGCGG
>JABIXH010000292.1 GCA_018664975.1 Nitrospina sp.
AGTAGCATTTAAAAAAAACGTCGTCGAGACGTAGGGCCGCATATCGATGCGTGTCAAAAGTGTTGTCTACAGATTGGTGACGCATCGTGACATTATGAATGAAGCAAGGTATCGCCAGGATTGGTATTCATCAGAGAATCCACCTAATAATCACCGTTTTTTTTATTAATTTAAGTCTTTCGTCTAAAGGATCAGAGTCATAGGCTCGATCTCCGATAAGACGTCGAGGTCGATTTGAGAGGAAACATGTTTCAATTGTCTGCTCAACAAGGGTGACTTCATGTGGAGAAGCACTTGTAAGGTGGATGGCGATAGGAAGGCCAGTGCGGTCTGTAATTGCCATGATCTTCGAACCCTTACCCCGCTTGGTCTTTCCAACACATCGCCCCCTTTTTTTGCTACCACAAAGGTGCCATCAATGGAACATTCTTCTAAGTCTAACTTGCCACGCGTTTTCATATCTTCGGCTAATGTATGGAGTATATGGGCAAATACATCGGCTTCAACCCATTGCTTGAGTCGGCGATGGCAAGTTTGATAAGGTGGGTAACGGTCTGGAAGATCGCGCCAAGGAGCGCCCGTTCGTAAAATCCACAAAATGCCATTGAGAACGTCGCGAGCAGATCGCCAAGGACGCCCACGTCCATCTTGACGACGTGGATGGGATGGAATTAAGGGTTCCAGAATGATCCATTGCTCATCTGTTAGATCCATTTTATCCTCCTGAGGTTATTTTCAGAAAGATAATTTATCCATCGTTGACATGCTTCAACTATTTATGAGACAGCTTTTAGATAATTCTCTTATAATTGGAGATCGAATAGACTGTGCAAAAAGTTATGGTTGGCGTGGTCACCAGAATCTATCCTCGGTTCAAGAATGAATTTGAGACAATAAAATACCGCCCCTTGTTTTGGGACGGTGCTAAAATCAACCAATCGTTTGGGAAAATTCTATGTGGTGTTGGAAAACTGTATTGAGGAAATCTATTCATGATCCCATTTTTTCGCACTATAAAGGAAGGTCTGCCATGAGCTACCTAAAACTGGTTTGGGTAATTATGCTTTGCTGTTCACCTCTAATGATATCCTCACCTCACGCTCAAGAAGAAGAGATCAAAGGGAAACGGATAGAACTTGACATCGAAGCGGAAAAATATAGGAGTAGTATAATTGGATGCCTGAGGCCAGCACTCAAGGTTGCAGGAACAGACTGGTCCAAGGACTACTTGAGTGGGTATTTAGGATCGGCCTTTGCCTTTAGTATGAAAGAAGACGGGGGCAAGCTCAACCAAGCAGACAATCATGAATGGAGCTATTTTTGGCGAATGATCAGCCCCCTAAACAAAAGACAAATCAGTGCAAGCAAAAAGAAGGATGACCCCGATTGGAAAGAGAAACATATCGCTGCAAAAAAAGAAGCTTGGAATAAAATCCGAAGCGATATAGATAAGGGCTATCCCACAATTGTATGGCAACCCATGACCGCCGAAACAAAAGCCTCTGGCAAGCGACCAATACCCTTTCTTTGGGGTTTAATCATTGGCTATGATCAGGATGCTGAAACCTATATAGTTCATCACTCTGGGAGCGGGAAATTCGAGATTCGCTGGGATGCTTTCGGTCATTCCGATGGCGCAAACTGGTTCTGTGTCATGACCTTTAAACCGATTGAAGAACCATTCGACATCGTCAATGCAAATCGCAAAGCATTAACTCACGCCATCGAATCTTCTCAAGGGAAACGGCCAGGTGTTAGAGCACCAGCACACGGACTTTCCGCATGGGAAATGTGGTTAAAAGCTTTCAAAAATGGGACAGTGCAAACTGGAATGGTCAACCGACACGCAACGTTTTTAATTAAAGCCCGAGGCGCTGCTGCGGTCTATCTCCGCGAAATACAATCACATTTCCCAGAACGCACTCGCACACATTTACAAGAGGCCGCCAACGCCTACGACAGAGTCGTCAGCGAGATTGAAGAATTACGAGCTATTTGTGCACCCGACAACCCTGACTTGCAAAAAGGTAGCCAAACCCTCGCAAAAGCACTGGAGGCTGAGAGGTTTGCGATAACCAACTTAAAAAGTGCCTTGGAAAGTGAATAGATAATTCTGGGAGCATGGGGGTTTCCTTTTTCCTGAAAGGTTGCATTCAGAAAATATGTCTTTGTAACCGCTGGGTGCAAGAATAAGAAAGGGTTCTATGTTTAGACATTATCTTACCGTCACCATTCGGAACCTACGCAGGGACAAACTATACTCATTTGTCAATATTTCGGGATTGGCCATCGGAATGTCCTGCCTGCTATTAACCAGCCTTTTTGTTCAAAGCGTTTTTCAGCAGAATGCGTTCCACGAAAAAAGAGAGCAGATCCATCAGATCCTGCGCCAAACAAAAACAAAAGGGGGCGATCCTGTTTGGTCAAAGCGAGTTACAGGATTACGAGCCGAAACCTTATTGACACTTTGCAATGCGATTAAGAACAAGTCTCGTTGCTCCCAAAGGAATGGTTTCACAGTGTGATACCATTCATAATTTCAACAGACTTTTTCCGCCCTTTGAGATGTGCTACATCAATCGGTGTTTGTCCTTGATTGTCTACGGCTTGAACAGATGCGCCGGCTAAGAGCAATCGCTCGATGACTTTGATGCCTGAGTTGCGTTTTGCTGCTGCATGGAGAGGCG
>JABIXH010000306.1 GCA_018664975.1 Nitrospina sp.
CACTTGAAGGCAATAAAGTAGTCGTTAAATTACCCCAGGAATTATCTCTTAAGGAACAGAGTCAGTTTAAGAATTTTCCAAGACAACCTTTAATGAATGGGCAAAAGATGACCGTACGCATAGAAAACACCGGGTCTCAGGCGTCCCTGAAAATTACCCCTATTACCCTTCAAGAAAACACACATAAAAATGTGGGAGTTACAACTAGTTTGACCCCAAGGGGAAAATCAATTTCCAGGTTTTCCAGTTTTGAAAATCCCCCCTCGGTGGCATCATCCTCAAATGGGGTTTCCACTGCAAGGGTTACAAGCATTTTGGATTCAAAATCAATATTGATAGAAACTGGAGGGAAGAATTTTAAAATTCCAGTTGAAAAAGCGGATAACTTTAAACTTGGGTCGAAGGTCAAAATATCTTTCGAAAAAACAGAAAACGGGCCAAAACCTGTATTAGGGGAAAAAACTGCAAGCCCGTCAACACGATTAGACTTTAATACAATAAAGCCATACTTGCCAGCTCGCATGCCAATAGGAGAAATGGCCTATCTACTTAAAAGTAAGATTGTTGATTCACCAGTGGTTGCTGATTTGCAAATTAAATCTGGTTTAATGACCCGGCTACGCGACACCCTACGTTTGCTCCTTCCCGCTGAGGGTGAAATGCCCAATGCAACGAAAATTCGCCAGCAAGTGGAATCATCGGGAATAAATTATGAGGCCAGGGTTAGGCAGGTTTTACAGGAACCTGCAAGCGCACTGGCCCGGAAAGAACTAGCCAGTAATTTAAAAGGATTGTTGCTGGAAATTTATAATTCGACAGAGCCAACTACCTCCAACAATCCACAAAAGTCTTCGGGTTCTTTTACCGACTTTCGTAATACGCTTAAATATGCCATCGACAACATAGAATTGAATCAGCTCTCATCCCAAATATCGAAACAGGAAAACCAACCAGTGGTAATTCAAATTCCCAACCCACTAAGTTCAACAAACAAAACTTTGCAATTATTTGTTCGCAATGACTCCTCTGAAGAGAAAGATGGAAATAAAAAATCCCCCAAAAAGCATAATGTGGCTTTTTTTCTTGACCTGTCTTTTTTAGGGAAAATTAAAATTAACGCCCAGATGTCTCCAGAGCAATTATCGGTAAGCATTGATGTGGAGAATGAAGACATTGCTAGTTTCATACGCCATAGAGCCAAAGATTTGGAAGAAAGAATGACCGAAAACGATATCGCCACCTCGGTGGAATGTAATGTGAACCAAAAAGTTGAACCGGAAAAAGATAATCTGGTTGATTTACTCATAAGCCATAATACTTCATTGATAAATATCAAGACATGAAACAGAATTCATCAAAAAATTCGGCGGTATCTCTTAAATATAGTGGCGGTAGTAATCATGCTCCTAAAGTCACTGCTAAAGGGCAGGGTTGGGTGGCGGAAAAAATTATTGCAATGGCACTGGAGCAAAATATTCCAATAAAAAAGGATAGGGATCTTGTTGAGTTGTTGGAAAAAATAGATGTTGGAAAGGAAATTCCTGCATCACTATATAAAGTAGTCGCCGAGTTGCTGGCTTGGGTATACCAACTTAACAATGAATACCCTGAAAATAAAAATATTCATAGGGTCAAGAGTGTTTAGGTGTAAGAGAATTTGGAGTTGAATTTCCCCATGATATGACTAAAAAGCCGATTTACCTTGACCTGACATATGCCCTTTGATATCCTTTGAAATCAACGCGTTACTGTAGTTTTAGTGGTAACGTGAAAGTTGATATTTAAGATGCTTTTTATTTATTCAAATATTTGGATAAATTATCCTGCAAAACAGTTCTTTAGACTAGAAAGTTAGCCATTGCTACGATCTATTAGAATTCTCATAATCTCCCTCGTCTTTTTGTTTTCCGCCTGGTTTCTTGGTAATGCCAGCGCAAGTTTCTCGTATGAAGTTCATACTCTAAACCAATATCACTTTTCCACTCCTCCAGGCCTTCAAAGCAAAGTCGAGTTCTGGAAAAAAATATACTCGGAATACAGCACTAAACATGCTGTGGTTCACGACATAAAAAATCTCGAAATTATCTATGAGGTGGTTTACTTAGGTGAGAAACCTTTATCTCGAAGATCTCGGGAACGCAAACTTGAAAAAACTAAGAAAAAATATAAAAATATCTTACGCAAAATCAACAAAACAAAAAATAAGGCGAAACTCAAAGGTGAAGAGAAAAGAGTATATGAATTAGTAAAAAAAGATTTTTATAGAGCGTCAAAAAATATACGAGCTCAATTGGGTCAGAAAGACCGCTTCCGTGAAGGGATTGAGCGTTCAGGTTTGTACATGAAAGAAATTAAAAGAATTTTGAAGCAATTTAACCTGCCAGAAGAATTGAGTGCTCTTCCTCATGTGGAATCGTCATTCCAGATTGGGGCCTATTCAAGTGCTGGGGCCGCAGGGATATGGCAATTCACTCGAGGTACAGGTCGTTTGTTCATGCGGGTGGGCTATGATGTGGATGAGAGACGAGATCCTATTTTAGCCACCTATGGTGCCGCTAAATTATTGAAAAAGAACTTTGAGAGCATAGGTTCATGGCCTCTGGCTATTACGGCTTACAACCATGGGCTACAAGGAATGAAACGCGCAAAAAAGAGGTTTGGAAGCAATATTGTAAAAGTAATAGACAAATATAAAAGCAGGACTTTTGGTTTTGCCTCGCAAAATTTTTATGCTGAATTTCTTGCGGCACTGCATGTCGCTAAAAATCAAAACAAATACTTTTCTAATCTAGTTATTAAAAAACCGATTCCCAGAGTTTCGTTTATTTTACCCGATTATATTCATATTCGAACCGCTATGAATCACTTCGATATGACGCGTGAAGAAATAGCGCAAGCAAACCCATCTTTGAGAAGACCGGTTTTAAATGGTGAGAAACGGATTCCAAAAAACTTTGTTTTCCAAGCTCCGACTATTAAAATCGACAACTTGGCCACCCGGTATGGAAAAATTCCCAAAAGGGTCAAATATGGAAGTCAACTGCGTTCCAAATGGTATACAGTCAGGCGCGGAGATACCTTGTCAGGAGTTGCTTTGCGCTTTGGAACAACAGTAAGATCATTAAAACGTTCTAATAATATTGGAAGGCGTAATCGTATTTATGTTGGACAGGTGCTTCAATTACCGGGAAGAAATTCGCATCGTCAGCCAACTTTTCAATTGGCTAAACTAGATTCTGAAAAATATTCAACAAGTCTTGTTTCTTATAGTGTTCGCAGATATGACAACCTGTCTAAGATTGCAAAGCGGTTTGATACGAATGTCGGTCATCTGACCAGTATTAACCGATTCCGCAACCCTGACTCCCTGCATCCCGGGCAAAAGATAAAAGTGCCTCGTCGTGAGTTAATCGACAATAAAACCCAGGTGGCATCAAGAACTGTTAAGTCAAAGAATTTTAATCTGACAGTAAAACGTTCACCGATTACCAAATCGTCAAATGCATCAAAAGTTTCAACACAGGTGAAAACAGAGAGATCTGTTTCACCCGGAACTCTTAAAGTTGCCACGAATACAACTAATAGACTCAACAAAAATCGTCCTGCATTTAAGCCAGTGTCATTTTCTCCTAGCGGAGATTCTGATTCCCGCATAGGGACTATCACCGTAGATTTTGATGAAACCCTTAGCCATTATGCCGAATGGTCACTGCAATCTGTGAAAGAGCTGAGAAGAATAAACCGGATTGGGAAAAGAGGGGACATATCAGCAAATGAAAATATTCGTGTTAATTTTTCAAGAACCCAACCCGACAAATTTGAAGAAAGACGGCAGGAATACCATAAAGCTATTCAGGAAGACTTTTTCAACAATTTTGAAATCAGTAAATTAGCAATAAGAAGCGTTGAAAAGGGAGAAACTTTATGGGAGATATGCAATGATATCTATACAATTCCTCTATGGTTATTAAGTAGCTACAATTCTGACAAAGAAATCCATTCGCTTTCAGTGGGTGAACCTATTGTCATCCCCATTATTATCCCTAAGGATAAAAGCGCTTAATTTTTAAATTTCTCTGTATAAAAACTCAAGGCCGTGTCTATAGCTTTCAGATGAGCTTCCACTCTAGTCTGCATTGCAAACTGAGTAGCTGTTTCCAAAGTCAAAGTCCTTCTGGTTCCTTTTGATAACGCATATATTGCCATGGGCCACCAATCCATAGCTGACCAATTTCTTTGCTGAATAATTATCCCTCCCTGAGCGGAACAGCCATCAATTTCATCATTTAAATTTATAGGCATAATATTTTTTATGGCCTTCAGAATTTCATCACCAACAATTTCATCTTCCGGATGGGTACCCTTTTGATAAAGATAATAACCGGGTGTCATGGAATCCTCATGAAGCTCAATGGTCAGCTCATAGTTTTTGTCAAAATTTGATTGTGCAAATTCAACTTCCTCAGGCGGAGCACTATGTCTAAATAAACGGTTAAGGTCTTTTCCATTATGATTTTCTCGTAATCCAAATTCATAGCCATAGGGATTTAAACAAGGTAAGAGACTCAACTCCCAGGTATCTGAAAAACTTTCAAATCGATTATTTTCCAGGAATGAACAGATGGCCTCCACACCACAGGGTTCATCACCATGAATTCCTGCTGATATTAGGGCTTTATGGCGGTTGCCTTTGCCCAAAATAATTTTTATCAGGGAATAATCCTTGATTGGGGTTTCCAGATAATGCTCTAAGTATTCATTTCCATTACGCAAATGTTTGCTCAATCTGGAGTAAATTATTTCAAAATCATTAACTTTGAGAGTCATGATTAATTCCCACTTATAATTTTTTCTTTAAAAGCACATTCCTTTTTGATCACACATTTTTGGCAGTCAAAATTTTTGGCTGTGCAAGTATATCTTCCATGGAGAATCAGATAGCGGTGAGCATTTTTTAACCATTTTTTTGGAGTCACTTCTAAAAGCTTTAATTCTGTTTCTAATACAGTTTTTCCAGGAGCTAAACCAGTGCGGTTTGCCACTCGAAACACATGAGTGTCTACAGCAATTGTAGGCTTACCAAAACCTTCATTCAATACGACATTAGCTGTTTTGCGCCCTACACCAGGCAATTGCTCCAAATCTTCCCTGATCCCAGGGACATTTCCACCATGTTTTTTCAGGAGAATTTTGCAAGTAGTAACAATATTTTTAGATTTAGCAGGAGCGAGACCAATAGGCTTAATAATTTTTGCTAACTTGGATGGCCCCAAGGCAAGCATTTTCTCTGGGGAAGGGCATAAGGCAAAAAGAGAGGACGTTATTTTATTGACCGTTTTATCTGTAGATTGGGCACTCAAAATAACCGCAATCAATAATTCAAAGTTATTTTGAAATATCAGCTCAGACCTTGCTTCCAACAGGTTTTTGGAAAGTTTATTATATAAATCGTTTACGTTAGCAGGCAACAAAACTGTTTAAATATCTAATAGAGAGACATCGCACATCGTACCCCTACCCAATAGGAAAGAGTCGGATCAGACATACCTCTATGGCGGGCGGTAACGCGTATATATGGTTCATCGCTCATCCATGAATTGCCACGAATAACCCTAAAACTTTGGCGAGCCGGACCCTTGGGGTTTTTAACTGGACTGTGTTGGTAATAATCGAGAGAAAACCAATCTTCCACCCATTCCCAAACCCCTCCGACCATATCATGGAGTCCCCAGGCATTGGGTTTTTTCTTTCCTATATTCGCTGGCTCTCTGGGTGAGTTTCCCGCGTACCATAAATAGTCATCATCCATCTCCTCGCCCCAGGGAAAGCGGGACGGGCTTCCAGCTCGGGCAGAATATTCCCATTCTGCTTCAGTAGGCAGTCTTCTTCCAATTTTTTTACAATACTTTCGTGCTTCACGCCAGTTGATATGCGTAATAGGTTGTTCAGGGTTGTGGAAAACCGAACGATTGAAACTCATAACCGAATCCCACTTTTTCTGTGAAACCTCAAAACGATCTAAATAAAATTCATCCAGGCATACTTTATGGGCAGGTTTTTCCCTGGCATTGTCATCATCATCTTCATATAGAGCATTTTGATCGGTACCCATGATGAAACATCCAGCTTGAATACGGACCATATCAGCGGGTAGTTCCGCCGCATAAAGCCTTTGAGGAAGAAAAATAAGAATAATTAGCAATATTATATGGGTGGCGTTTTTCATTCGGTGAATTGTACTGGTTGGAAAAGGTTCGGTCAAGTAATCAGATGCGATTTTTCAACAGATAAAATCAATTAAATACCAGAATCACGATATAGAATTTCGAGAAAATGTCGATATGAAATATAAAACGAGCTTTTATACCCAAATAAAATCCTATGAGAAATGAAATTAGCTGGAAAACCTGCTTTTTTGTATTTTTAACTCTAATTATAGTGTCACCCTCTCAAGCATTATATGTGAAGAAAGTGGTGATTGGAGAATTCAATAATCCTGTAGGCTGGGATAAAACTTATGAGCCCGGAAATATTTTTAAAAAATTATTAACC
>JABIXH010000293.1 GCA_018664975.1 Nitrospina sp.
CCTGATCAAATATCCGAAGGTCAAGAGTTGGCCCAGGACTGGATAAAACAATTTCAGAGTTAAAAGATCAGAGCTTTGCGTTTAACAACCCCGCCTTAAATTTTTAAAGCCAGGTTGAGCCTGAAAAACCCACGTTTACTTTTGGGCTAAAACTTTCACCAATGCCGGAGTTGCTTTGTAGATCACTATGGTACCCACAACGGTCATCAACACAGGCCCCCAAGCTCCTAGACCGAGTCCCATACCAAGACTCCATCCCGTTCCAGACCAAAAAGTGCCACCTCCAGCAGTCTTTCCTAAACCAACCATCGCCGCTTTGGCCCCACTTCCCTTGGTGACCACACTCCCTGCCTTGACAACGGTCCCTGTTTTAGCCCCTGATCCGATGGTCATTGCGCTGACTGCTCCCACTTTCACTCCTAAACCATCCATTCCACTCGTTGCGGCACTGACTACACTTGACGGATTAAGCCCTGGTTGAATGATCATCGCGACACCTCCATTAATAAAATTTCGAAAACTTTCGCATTTAATTCAAAGCCGATTCAAATCTTAAACAAATCGTCTAATTTCCGAATTTAATGGCATCCGAATTTAATGGCATCCGAATTTAATGGCATCCGAATTTAATGGCATCCGAATTTAATGGCATCCGAATTTAATGGCATCCGAATTGCAATTTTTTTGCGATAAAATTTTATACACAAAGGCTAATATAGTGAGAATGGAAATCAAAAGCAAGTAAAAATTCTTAATTGCGCTAATAATTTTCCTCTGGATATCCATAACTAGAGGAGTTATGACGAAAAAATCGTCATAAGAGCCATTTGAGGCTCTTATTCTATGAGTTTTCAGAGCACTTTCGGTGCCAAGCCAACCAAGTTGGAAGAAGAGCTCAAACCCCTTGATTGGGGTCGGAGCGCACTTATAATCCAGATAACTTTTATAAGTTTTGCCGGGTTGCAATTGTGTCATTGGGTGAAGAAATATCCAAATGGAATGAGAAATTAAATGACTTTGGCCCTTCTTCCTTTATACTGGGCTTGTAGTAAGGTTTTTCAGTCCGATTTAACACCTCTACTCTAAAGGTTTTTTTATGCCACATGGTCTCGCTGGAGTTATAGCCCTCTTTGCAGGGTTCTGGGGTTTATTTGTAAATTGGTGGGCTTTTACAGAAATGTTATTGGGGTTAATACCCCTTGTATTAATTCTTACAGGTCTTGTGGCGATTGTGGCGGGCGTGAAGATGGTCCGCAAAGAGGAAAAGACCAGTAAAAAGGGTGGAAGTTGGCTAGCAAGAATTTCTCAAGTACCACTGGCAAAAAGTAACGGAACATCCAGCAATGGGTTTCAAAATTATAAAGTCGTGGCAAAAACTAAAGAAACGCATAATGTGTCGTCCTTCTATCTCAAACCTGAAAACGGCCATCCACTTGCGCCTTTCCTGCCAGGGCAATACCTGACCTTCCAACTCAATGTTCCCGGTCAAAATAAACCTGTTGTCCGCTGTTACTCCTTATCGAACGGCAATAAAAATTTAGAACACTATCGGGTAACCATTAAAAGAGAACCAGCTCCCGGGAGCAATGGCGATATTCCGCCCGGTATTGGCTCCAATTATTTCCATGATCATTTAAACGAAGGGGATATTATAACGGCCAAGCCTCCTAAAGGAAATTTTCATCTTGATATGGAAAGCACCTCCCCGCTCGTTCTCATCGCGGGCGGCGTTGGAATGACACCTATGTTTAGCATGCTGGAATCTGTAAACTCTGAAGAGCTAGAGCGTGAGGTGTGGTTTTTCATGGGAGTTCGCAACCAAGACGAATACATCATGAAGGAACAGTTGCAAAACCTGGCCCGTCAAAATAAAAATATTCATCTTAAAGTGTTCTTTAGCAAACCTGGAATAGGCGACTTTAAGGGCAAGGATTTCGATTTTGCCGAACGGATTTCGGTTAAACGTTTAAAAAAGATTTTACCTTCCAATAAATATGACTATTACATCTGTGCGCCTTCCCAGATGATTGATGAAGTCCGCAAGGATCTAGAAAAATGGAAAGTCCCAAAAAACCAAATTCACTATGAGTCATTTGGACAGGCAACGGTCAAAAAAGCCACTCAGCCTAAACCCATTCCAGGGCAACCTTCCGTTCAAATTAATTTTTCCAGATCTAATAAAACCTTCGCCTGGAAAGATTCTTACGATTCAATTCTCGATCTCGCAGAAGACAATGGAATTGAAATAGAATCAGGATGTCGCACCGGAAGCTGTGGCAGTTGTGAAATGGCTTGCACATCAGGAAGCGTCATTTATCTGGACGAACCTGATTTTGAACCAAAAGAAGGCAAGTGCCTCGCCTGCGTATCAATTCCAAACGAAAATTTAACTCTCGATGCTTAAAGCCCCCCTCCCCCACCTTAATTGAAAAAACTGCATCCTGGCAGTGCTTCGAATTAAGAACACAGTCTCCTTCAGCAATATTCTCTTTGGGGCATTTTTTATATTAATGAACCTTTCAGTTTTCATTTTATTCGTTGTTCTGGTGCTCATTGCTACCCGGCTTGTGCTTCGGGTCAAACTCGCCATTTGGCAAATCATGCTTGGGGGAGCTTTCTCCGTTTTATTAACCGGACAGATCGAACCTTTGGTGGCCATCCATTCCATTAACCGGGATGTCATGTTATTTTTGTTCGGGGTATTTGTTATCGGGCAAGCGATGGAACAGAGTGGTTACCTTACTCATTTATCTTATGGGATTTTTTCCAAAGCCAAAACCATAGACGGTCTACTCCTTACGATTTTATTCGTAATGGGAGGGTTATCGGCATTGTTAATGAATGATACCCTTGCCATAATCGGTACCCCCGCAGTCCTTCACCTTGCAAAGAAGCACCAACTTCCGCATAAACCTCTTTTACTGTGTCTCGCTTTCGCCGTCACAATCGGAAGTATAGCCAGCCCTATAGGCAACCCACAAAATTTATTGATTGCCCTTCAAGGAAGCGTCGCCAATGCCTTTATTATTTTTCCCAAATATCTAGGAATCCCCACAATCATCAACCTTATTTTGGCCTATGTAATGATCAAGTTATTTTACAATGAGGATTTCCACAAACTTCCCCTGATGCATTCTCAGGAACCCATCGCAGACCAAAAACTCGCCACTCTTTGCAAAATTTCTCTCATTGTTCTGATCATATTGGCCCTGGCAAAAGTGGTCACTGCTTATTTCAATATCTTTGAAAGTTTCAAGCCAACCTATATTTCTTTAATTGCCGCCGTTCCTTTGCTGGCCTTCAGCCCAAAACGATTTGAAGTGGCAAGAAAAATCGACTGGCACACGCTCATATTTTTCGCTTCCATGTTTGTTCTAATGAAAAGCGTTTGGGACTCCGGATTAATTATCGATTTATTAAATAATAATTCTATCGATCTGCATTCCATCCCTGCAATTTATGCGGTTAGTTTATGTTTAAGCCAGCTCATATCCAACGTACCCATGGTGGCACTCTATCTACCTATTCTCAGCGAAAGTGGGCTTATGGAGAATCAATTGATGGCCTTGGCAGTAGGAAGTACACTGGCAGGCAACCTTTTAATTATTGGAGCGGCCAGCAATGTAATCATCATCCAAAAGGCGGAAGCTAGCTCTGGAGAAACACTTGGGTTTATTGAATTCGCTAAAATTGGCATCCCCCTCACTATGGTTAATGTTTCAATTTATTGGCTTTTTATTTAACCACCTCGCCCTCTCCCAAATGGAAATATTTTATGACTAAAAAAAGTTGCTCGAGTAATAAAAATTTTAAACAAATTTTAGTACTAGGTTATAATAATAGGAGTGAATACTTACTCGCGGTATAAATTTCTTGTGGTTGAAGACGACACGCCGTCCATGCAACTCGTTGTTCAGACTTTAAAGACGATGGGCATCACGAGCATCCTTACAGCTACAAACGGAGAAGAGGCCCTTAATACACTCCGTTCGAATAAGGTTGATTTAATCATCAGTGATTGGAATATGCCGAAGATGGGTGGGTTGGAGTTATTTAAAGCCGGAAAAAAAGGAAAACTACTATCGAACACACCATTCTTAATTGTCTCTGCGGTAAACCAAAAGGAGAAAGTTGTTGAATCGTTGAACGCGGGCATAGACGCTTATATCCTAAAACCTTTTTCCATACCTATCTTCACAGACAAAATCAAACAGCTCTTGGAACAAAAACATATAAAAAGCCTCCCGTCCAAATTAAAAATAAAGGATCTGATAGAGAAGAAAGTTGCATCACCTCCCGAGGTATACATTAGACTCCAAAATGTTCTTGATAAAAAGGGGCATACCTTCGAAGATATAGCAGATGTTATCCAATCAGATGCCTCTTTATGTGCTCGTCTTTTAATGCTTGTCAACAGTGCCGCGTATTCTTTTGAACACCAAATAGTTTCTATCCAACAAGCCCTGTCCGTCCTGGGAACGCGAAAACTGTCCCACTTAGTGCTTAGCACCACGGTTCAGGAAGTTTTCCACAGAGTTCCCAAAGACTTTGTGGACATGCAATCTTTCTGGAAATACAATCTCACCTGTGCCATGGCTGCCCGAATCATTGCGACGATGAAGAATGAAACAGATGCCGAACTTTTTTACTTGGCAGGATTATTACATGATATAGGAAGCCTCATAATCTACAATGAGCTCCCTCAACAAGCCAAAGAGGTCATTGAGCTCTGCGCAACCACCGAACAACAGCTATATTTGATCGAAAATAAAATTCTCGGATTTAATCACGCTGAATTGGGGGGGGCATTGCTAGAGGAATGGATGTTGCCCAACGAGATACAGGAAGCGGTGAAATTTCATCATACTCCTTTAAGTGCCAAAAAGTTTCCCCTGATTGCCAAAATTATTCATCTCGCAGATATCGTCTCTCACAACATAACGATGGAGGATAGCGGAGAAGCGTCTGCCACACCCATGGCCCCCAATATTTTGGAACACTTAAATCTCACAGAAAAGGACTTGGACGCGATTCAAATTGAGGCTAAAAAACTTGCCTCCTCGATATTTACTTCGTTTGAGAACTGAGCTCTGGAGTCCGTTAAAAGATTTATTTTCCACATCCCCCTGAATGTCAATTGACCTTATCCCCATGAACCAGACGGTTTAAAAGTAGCGTTTTCCAACCTTCCATTTTTCTTTATCTCTGTTCTTGATTTTGAGGTGTCTTTTTCCCTTGACCAGAGTTGTTTTAGAAGGCAAGGTTTTCTTTCAAATAATACCGTAATGTGTAATATGATCATTTAGGTAATCATCGCACCCCACGAAAACCATATACATCTAGCTCCCATGATCGATACTTCCACCTGGAATTTATTCATCCCCGCCATTTTACTGCTCGGCCTGCTTGTTATTCTGCTGGCCCGTGGGTTCGGGGTGATCAAACTCGAATGGCTGAATATTCAAGCGTTGAAGGAAATGCGAAAGCTCAGGGGGGAAACCAACGACCCTATGCATAAGGAGGCCCTGGAAGCCATATTGGTGCATTGTAAAATCCTCAATTCCAAATGGATCCTGATGGAGTCGGATCTCAGTATTCTGGAAAACACTTACACTCTTGTGGAAAAGATCGCCCGTTCCTACCATCCCGAATCCAGCCACCCGGTTGAAGAAGCCCGTATCAGGTGGGTCCTGCAAGCGTTTATGGGTTTAAAAAATCGCCTGCTTGTCTTGACCACCTGGAGAGGGGTCCATGCCGTCACCCAGTTTCGAATACACCATATTGTGCTCCTGTCACGAGCTTGGAAGCTAAAAGAAGAATGGAAGGAATGGCGAGCTGTTAAGTTTCTGACCCGGCATGGTCTCTATCCTTTGTTCCATTGGGTGTTCTACCTCATCCGTTGGCTTGATTTGACGTTCTGGGCGATTAGAATGATGGCGTTCATTTTACAGGATGTCATATTTAAAGTATTTCTGGTCAGGTGGTACCTCATCGTTGGAGAACTGGCCATTCAGGTATACCGCGATCAGGAGAAGGAACCAGATATTCAGCCTGAGGATCTCCTTGAGGATCTTAATTCCATGCCGGAAATGGAAAACCCAATGATGGCCGACCTTCCCGACGAAATACTAAGAATTTCAGATTCTTCCAGAGATGATATTTTGTTCCACTCCTGGAGTGTGAAATGGAAGAAGGCAAAAGGAATTTATGTACGCCTTGTAGAAGATATCGCCCAAGCCCATCACCCCCAGTCAAAACAGCCCATTTACGAGGCAAAGTTATTCGATCTACTGATGGGAGGGGTGCGTTTTTCAGAAAAAATTGCCGCTATTCAGACCTTTCCCTTTTTCAACAAACTCCTGGACCTCAGGGTCTCTCATGTGTTGATGGTCAAGGATACTGCCGATTATTTTATGAACAACCAAGCTCTAGCCTGGGTCAGGGAATACAAGCTCACCTATATCTTTAAATATGCTTTTTTAATGTTTAAAGTGATCCGAAGAGGGAATCCTGCACTTTTGTTTCAGGATTTTGTGTTGACTCTGGCGGGAGAAGGCTTCAAGCGATGGCTCTACCTTTACCTCCACGACAGAATCACTATCGAGGCAAACACCGTTTATCAGGAAAACAGATTAATATCCAAGTAGGAGTTGTTGCGAAGTATGAATGGACAGATAAGAATTCAAATTGCTTCTAAATTTTCATTTATTCAAGAACACTTTGTCATAAAGCAGACCTGCTCCCACACCGCCTAAAATTGGGCCTATCCAATACACTAAATGATTGGTCCAAGTTCCTGAGACCAACGCAGGCCCAAAAGATCGTGCAGGGTTTAATGAAGCACCCGATACGGTTCCCCCTGCCAGGATACAAAACGCCAGGGTCATTCCAATAGCGACTCCATATATTCCCTTTGGAGCCCGGTCATCTACGGCAACCCCATAAACCACAAAAACTAAAAAGAACGTGAGTATGGCTTCAAGAAGCACTCCTTGAGAAAAAGCCACTCCTGGAGCAAGAACCTGTGATCCCAGGTTGCCTGGTTTATCAGTAAAAATCAGTAACAAATATAATGCGGCAAAAATTGATCCAAACACTTGCGAAACAATATATCCCAGAGCCTTTTCGGATTCAATTTTGTTGGTAATCCATAATGCTATGGTTACTGCAGGGTTAAAATGCGCCCCTGAGATATGACCCAACACGTAAATCATGCACATTAAAACCAAGCCATGAGCTAAAGCGACTCCCAGAAGACCCATGCCTGTTAAGGCATCTGATAAAATAGCTCCGCCGCCAATAAAAACCAAGGCAAACGTACCTATCGCTTCAGCAATATAAGATTGATTGTTATTCATACGTGTATCAATTATTCCTTCTCCTCATGGGGGAGATCGGGGGATCATTTTCACCCACATTATGAGGCAAGGTGCCGTCCATCCACGATTTAAGGATATGAGGTATCACTCCTATCTTATCCCCCAACTTAGTGGACTTGCCAAAAGTGGAAAAGAAGGTTTCTGGATTCGTGATCACTTGATGGCAGTTGGAGCAAACCCCCAACCACTGGTGAATCAGTGGAGAATCCTGGTCAAGAGTTTTAATAAACATTCCGGAAGGGTTAATGAAGTTGTTGGGTAAGGGTCTGATTGTGTGACAACCCGAGCAAGGCCTTCCGAACCGATCTGCTCTGCGATGGATGAATCGGGAGTCCTGGTTGATGGTTTCCTCATTTCTTCGGGCTCCACTTTCCTCATGACAGTTCATACAAACACCAAAATGCCTGTGCGGCATAACCGAGACGCCTCTAGTGAGAGGGGGCAATCTCCATTCATTGGATTGTCTCCACGAAACAGTCGATGAAAACAAGTGACAGGATCGGCACGTTCCCCAATAAGGGTGAATTTCATCACTGGCCCGGGTCACGATTGGAGGCGTTTGCCTTATGTCTAACGCCGTAAGATGACTGAAGGCAAACATCCCGAAGAAAACAACGGAAAGGAATTGCTGTCGGTGGACTTTCTGAACTTCCTTTCTACTTTGCTTATCGATTCCGATGTTTTGGGCAGACATCAAAAACCCAGACATACTCACTATGCACATCGCGGCAAAGGCCAGTAACAGGGGAGATGTAAAGTTTTCTGAAAAAACCAGATGCGCCGTAGCAAAAGCCAATGACAATAGAAGCAAAAACTTGTGGATGGGGAGCGCGTTCTTCAAGAGCCCCAAATTTTCTTTGGTTTTAAACTCTGGACGTTGAATCAGGTATTTCAGCGGGACATAGATCATCCCCGTAGTGAGCAGAAGTAGCGAACACCAACCCGCTACCACATGAAAGGTTTCCTGAATGTGACCTTTATCATGACTAAAAAACAGGCCACCTAAAAATGGATGATTGGTTCCATTGGCGATTAACCCCAGAATCAAAAAGAATACAGCATTGAAGATGACGAGCAGGGGTAATATTCTGTAGGTTTTTGTAACCCCGCTCTCCTTCCGCTTGGCTTCGTCTGATTTGTTTTTTGATTCTTCCGCCATATTCGATTTTTTATTCGATCAACACAAAAAAAGGACCATTGAAATTAAACACCCGCACACCTCAATCGTCCCTAATATTAAATTGGATTAAAACAAAGAAAATATATTTTCAAAACTGCTGGGAACAAACAGGCCCGACAGTTAAAAAAAATGAACTATTAGTAATACCTTATGCCTTCTCAGGATTTGACTCGCTCTCTTGGCCTTTTCCAAAGGGCAGCCACTTCAACCCTCCTGTTAAAGAAAAGAACTTCTCTTTTCCGGAAATAGGTTTGCAAAAGACCGTCACTTCTCCAATATGATCAATGACCTCTTCAATTGCTAAGCGAACTTCATTCGCTATCTTATCGGCTTTCTCAACCTCCAAATGGTTGCTGACCTCGATTTCGATATCGACCCAACTTTTTTCTCCCATGAATCGTCCACGGGCATATGAAATACTGCGAACCCCCTTAACCTCCTGGGCGGCTTGATATATTTTTTTAAGATCTTTGATTTCAATGGATCCATCCAGCAATCCTTTCAGAGCATCGCTCACCAACTCGACTCCGATCTTCAACACCAAAAATGCCACAAACATGGCCGCCAAGGGATCGAGAACCGGGAAACCCGCTACCGCTCCTATAATTCCAAAGAAAACACCGACCGAAGACATTGCATCGGAACGATTGTCTAAGGCATCCGCTTTAAGTGCCGGGGAATTATTTTCTTTGGAAACGCACATCTGGTATCGGTACATGACTTCATTAATAACAATGGACAGAAGCGCACCCCAAACCGCAATGGCATGCGGCGGGGTTGCCGTTCCTTTAAAGATAAGAGCCGCAGACTTGAAAAATAAAACCAGAGCTCCCAAAAATAAAATGATTCCTACTATTGCCATTGAAAAATACTGAATTTTTCCATAACCATATTGATAGGTTTCATTTTCCTCCTTGGCGGAAATTTTCATACAAACCATGGTAACCAGCGAACAAACAACATCCGCCAGACTATGGAGTGCATCTGCCATTAAAGCGGCACTCCCGGAAATCACGCCTAAAAACCCTTTATAAATTGCCAGCGACAAATTCGCTAAAAAGGAATAAAAGGGTGCTCTGTCCTTACATTCAGAACATTCAATTCCACATTTCATGATCCGCTCCGTGTCCACCAAACAAAAATTTTCTATTATCTTTATCGGTCAATAAAACTCCCCGAGATTGGCGGTCCGATGGCTCCCCGTCCAGACTCTGAAACATAATTTCTTCACCGCTCTTCTCCGATAATAGTTGGAGAATATTGCCACCCAACACCCGATAAAAGCCATTTACCTTCCAAGCTTTCAATTGACCTTTGTGGATCATACTCATCACATCCGCCTTTTCAATTGTCAGAATGGAGGCAATTTCTTCCGGCGAATAAATGGAGTTAGCTTTAATATCGCCATCATCTCCAAAAAAACCCATCACCTGCTTTCCCATCAATACTGTTCCTAATAACAAACCGACTCTTTCAAAAATAGTCCAAAACATAAGGGATATCCTCTAGTGTTCAGTTTCAGGTGCTATTCGTAAATGCTGAAATTCCGGGTAAGGTGTTAACTTCGGCGGTATTTTTATATCCGCAGTGGGTTCAAAATAAGCCAGCCTTTCAAATCCAAATACCATGGCAATATATTTATAGGGAAATATAGCAATCTTGTTGTTATACATGCGAATGGATGCGTTCAATTGTCCCCGTTCGGTGGCCACCCGATCCTCCGTCAACACAATATTGTGCACCAGATTTTTATGCGGTTCAAAAGACATCAAATTAGGATACTGTTCCACAACAGCCATAAGCTGGGCCAGCGACGAGTCAATCCCTCCTACCGAACCCTTCAAGGCCTTCAATGTTGGAGCTGAAGGAGTAGCCGTGGGCAACGCCTTCGCCACCTTTTCCTGTTTCAACAGTTTCTGGGTTTGCGCAACCTGACTCCGAACTTCCGCTACGTTGCTGAAAATTTGTTTTTCCAGATCGGTATAACTGAGATAGAGCTCCACGATGTTGCCAAACAGGTTATTCCTTCGTTGCATTTCAGCATGCACGCGACCGGTATTGGAATAAACTGCTTCTCGCAGTGAAACAATCTGGTTATAGGTTATAGTCATCGCCAATAATGACACCGCACCCAATGCCGCCAGGAGAATAAATAATCGAGCCTTCCGGCTTAAGTCGATGGTGGGGATCTTTGGCGATTTTTTCTTCGAAGAGGGAAAGCGCAACTCATCCGCATAAAGTTTTTTCAGCGTATCCGCCATGGTGTCCATCGTGTGCTGTGTGTCCTTCATTCTCGCCACCTACCTAAAGGTTTTCATCTTTTCTCTCCGGCCTTACTCAGCAGAAGAGGGGATGTATCTCAAATTCCAATATCTATTTATCCTCAAGCTCCAAGGATTTTTTAAAACACGCCACTGCTTTGTCATGGTTTCCCATACTTTCATGGGTGAAACCCAGAGACTGATAGGTTTTCCCCATTTTGGGGTCGATTTCAATGGCTTTCTCAAATGCCTTGACCGCATCCGCATATTTTTTCAATCCATCGTAGCTCATTCCCAGACGATAATAAGCATTGTAGGATTCATCATCTATCCCCGCCACCTTTTTAAAGTACTCGACGGCTTTTTTATAATCTTCATTGCCCAAACAAATCATTCCCAGACGGAACAATGCGTTCTCATGATCCTTGTCAACAGCCAACGTCTTTTCCAGATATTCGATGGCCTCATCATCCCGATGAACTTTGGCAAGACAAACACCCAAATGGTAAAGAACATCGACATCATTGGCGTTTAGCTCCAAAGCACTTTTAAGAAAAGGGATAGCCTCAGAATATTCACCATTGCTATAGCAATTGTTGCCCTTTTTTCTGTTGAACTTGTGTTCAGAGTCGGGATCAATGGTTACCAGGTCAATATATCCGTCAACAACGCTTCGGGACATTTTAGAAACTATTTGACTTGCAAGCCTGAAATACTGATCAAAGTTACTTCCCACTTTATTGTTTGCCATACAGGTTCCCCATTAAATAACGTTCCATTTACTGAATAATTACGTGACAAGCCTCGCAAGGGCCACGGTCCCGATGAGGCATTCTCGCCCCAGCCTGAATGGTCGGTGGCGGTAAGATAATGCCATCCGGATCGGGTTTCAAAGTTGCAGTATCCCCAATTAAATGACAGCTGGTACACGGTCCGCGATAAGGGTGAGGCCTCATAGCCCCGGCCATTATCATCGGTGCGGTTTCTACCTGTGCCATCCCAAGAATGTTGTCAGCCCTTATTTTAAATTTCATGGTCTGACCTTTTCTCCAGACATGAACTTTTGTTTTATTCTTATTCCTCAACCGCATAGTCTCTTTTTGGAACTGTTCCAGGTTTGCAACCGGTCGCTCCTTAACACTCAGCAAAACATCCCCGCCCCGTATACCGGCTAACAGGGTATTCAAGGTAACTTCATCGACCATCACCCCCGAGAGGTCCATCGGCATGTTGAATTTCTGCTTTAATTCAGTACTTAAAGGTAGCAACTCCATTCCCTGCCAGTGGGCTTCTGATAACTTTATAGTTTTAATCAACTCTTTGTTGACCTGTTTTTGTTGCACCAGAAATGCGTCACCCCCTCCAGCCATCGCTGTCGGGTTTTGCGCAATGTTCACAAACCCGGCTGACATATTATTTTGGTTCATCATTGGATCCA
>JABIXH010000074.1 GCA_018664975.1 Nitrospina sp.
AAGACCACTGCACTGGCTGATGCCGCATTCAAGGATTGCAATTGGCCTTTCATGGGGATTGTTAGCGTGACATCGCATGACTTTTTTAGCAAAGGTCTAATTCCTTTTTCCTCTCCTCCAATGACCAATGCTAACGGGGTATCGAATTTGTACTGGTAGCAAGGTATTTCCCCATCGGGTACAACTCCCGCAACCCAGAACCCAGCTTCTTTAAGTTGTTCCACACAGTGGGTTAAATTTGTGGCCCATGTGATGGGCAGATACTCTATCGCTCCCGAAGAACATTTAGCCACGGTTTCGTTTAAGGCGGGTGTGCCATGTTTAGGCAGGATCAGTCCTTGAATTCCCAGGGTCTCTGCAGAGCGGATGATTGCTCCTAAGTTTTGTGGGTCCTGAATTCCATCCAGAATAACCATTGTGGGAAGAGAAGTTGATTGAAATGCGGTTGCGATCAGGTCTTCCAATTCAAGGGTAGGAATAGAGGAAAAATACCCAGCTATGCTTTGGTGAACATGCTGATGAAACTTTTTCTGGAATTCACCTTTGGACAAGGTTTCGATAGGAATTCGTTTTTCCTGGGCCAATTTGACCACAGCCTGAATCCTTGGCGGGGTTTTTCCTTGCTCGATAATTAGTCGAGAACAATGGCGCTTAGAGGCTAACAGCGCCTCACGAATCGAATTAATTCCAACAATCAGAGTTTGTTCTTTAGGTTTCATTTTTGGTGAAAAGGAGCCTGTCCCCAAAGCGTAATGACTATACTCCGGGCTTTTTTCTGGACGAAAGCTCCTAAATGCTCTATAACTTTATGAAATTAATGGGTTTATATAGATGTGCCCATTGTTGATTCTTATGCGGTTACGGACCGGTTCGCTACAATTTTCTAGAAAAGATTTTCGCTCCCGCGAAATTACCGCGAAGGCTATTTTAACCTTTTTCTGCAATCCGTAAACCTTATATGCCGATTTCCCGAAAAAGGATCATTTTCTATTCCCTGTTTACCTTAACTCTTGCCGTCTTCTCCATTTTTTCTTTGGCCTATTATCAGTTACGTAATTTGGGAGAACTCAAATTACTGGCTGTAGAGAAACTTGAGGAGTTGACCCGGCGCCAAGTAAAAATTGGTGATGCGGAAATGGATATTGTCCGTGGCCTGAGTATCCATCTAAAAGATGTTTCGGTCAAATCTCCAAGGGCGAAGGAATCGGAACTGACAGCGCGCAGTGTATGGGTGGTCGTCAAATTATTACCGTTACTCGACAAGCGTGTTGAGGTCAAGGAAATCATTGTCCAGGGGGCCTCCCTCCGAATAGTACGTGATGCGAGAGGAAGGTTTAGTTTAGGGAATGTGAAGAAGTGGATCACCCAGCCTGCGGAAAGCAATTTATTTAAAGTTCTAACTGCCAGTCTCATGAACCAACTCATGGTAGAAGATGGTGCAGTACATTTTATTGATTATTTTAATCGTTCCCCTGAGGACCCGCTTCCATTGGACTTGGAGCATATTCATTTTTCTGTGCGGAAAAACCTTCTTGATACCCCATTTCAGTTTACTTTAAAGGGGGAAATTCCAAACTCCGGTGCACCGACTGCTTTTCAGGTTTCTGGAGCGTTCGACAACTTTTCAGAAAACCAGGGTTTTACGGGTATTTCCATCAATGGCAAAGTTCGAGTTAAGGAGCTGAATGTTTCAAATTTTCAACCCTATTTGAAAAAAGTGCTGGCCAAAACTCCGCAAGACAGCTGGTTGTCTTTAGACTCCAGTTTTTCAGGAAATCTTGGTGGTGCCATGAAATCGCAGGGTACGTTGAAATATTCTTCGAGATTGGAAAAAGGGCGCGCAATGTTGAGGGATGCCCGCATGCCTCATCGTGGTGGATTGGAATACAAAGTCTCCCTCGATAAAGATTCCCTTCATATCGAAGAATTGAAAACTGAATCGGGTCCATTTAAGTTTACGGCCAAAGCTTCTCTGGCGGATTTTCTTTCCAAAGATCCTTCGGTAACCATTGACCTCGTTACAGATTCTTTCCAGATTAATAAAAGTGCCGACTACCTTCCATTAAAGTTTTTTCCTAAGGAATATCATTCCCTGGTGCAGTCCAGGTTTAAAAATGGTTCGATAAGCATAAAATCTTTGAAGTTTGAAGGGAGTTTGAATCAGCTTCGCGAATTGGCCCATGAGAAAAACCGGGGATTAATTTCCACTGAACTACAAATGAAGCACGTGGACTGGCAGGCACCCTTGCCAGCACTGCAGAATGTGACGGGAACTTTTAAGGTGGGTAAAGGCGATACCAGTCTGCACATCACTAAAGCCAGGTATGAAAATCAACCCATCACCAATGTTCACGGCACCATCAATGACTTTATGACGCACCCTGTGTTAGATCTTAAAGTCGAAAATGAAGTGGAAATGGATCAGTTTTATGGGACGCTTCAACGGGTTTTCAAGAAACATGCTTTATTAGAAACCCTTTCTGATTACGAGGACTTTAAGGGAACTGCCAAAGTCGGGCTGAGTATGAAGGGCCCAATAGATGATTTTGAAAAATTGGCGATCACCGGAAACATTGGATTACAAAATGTTTCTTTAAATGAAAAGGGATTTGAGCCTAGGTTGAAAAACCTGAATGGAAATATTATTTACACCCATACTCCAGAAGCGGACAAACGCAAAGATGCTTCATGGATTCCAGTTATTAAGTATGACAATCTTTCTGGTAGCTTTTCTAAAAGTTCATTTTCAAATATGAATGGGGAAATGGGATTCAGCAATGGTGTGCCTTTGGAAAAGATGTCAGCTACCTACAAACTTGTTTCAAGCGATTTACCCTATGTGTTATCTGATGATTCAGAAGATGCTCTGGTGGGTTTGAAAGAAGGATTGGATTTTACCTCGGGCGAACTAATAATGAAATACAGGTCACAGGGTGATCCTACTCAGTCTGAAATGGAAAAGGAGTGGGGGGAAATTGAGTTGAAAAATCTTTCCATGAAATATCCAGATCGGTTGCAAGCCATGATGGACCTTAACGGAAATATCTCTTATGGAGATGGAAAAATTAGGTTGGAAAACTGGAACGGCCGATATGGAGATTCGCCATTTCAGTTAGAGGGGGAAATTGACCGAAAAAATATCAAGAAACTGGAATATGCTATCCGCCTGAATTTTCCTGAACTGGTAAATACCGATTTAAAGGATATCCCCATATTTAAGGACTTCAACTATGAAGGTTCTGCACACGTTTCCCTGAACTTAAATGGGAATATGGACTCCTTCAAGTTTGAACATCAAGCGGATCTGGCACAGGTTGGATATCAAATTCCAGGGTTTTTGGAAAAACGTCCTAACGCCTTGAATAAATTCAAGGCCAAAGGGAGGGTCACTAAAAATAAGGGTATTGCCATCAACAAGTGGTCTTATGAACTGGGAGGGAACCGGGTATCAGGAACCGCTCAAATTCCTGATCTTGATAACCCGGAATTTTCGATCAGTCTGGCATCGGAAAATTTTCAAGTTTATCCTTCCCGGCAGTTTTTTCGATTTCTTGATGCAGAAATGGATGGGACCACAGACTTCAAGGTTATAGGTACCGGCAACTTAAATAATCTTGAGGATTCAAGATTTGAAGGGCACATGAAAATGAAAGGGTTGAAGGTCCGGCCGAAAAACTTTTTATCACCCTTGAAGGTTGATGCTAGCCTGAAATTTAAAGAAAACCGTCTGGACATTCGTTCTGGAAATATTAGTTCCGATGAAAGCGATGTAGAATTTTCTGGTGTTTATCAAAGAGGAGATTCCTCCACTCTGAATCTGAATATAAATGGAGGGAGACTGAATATTGATGAATTTTTTCCTGAACCGCAAAGCGATGAAATCTCTCTTATAGACCAATTGAACCAATCTGAATTTTTTGCTACAGGAAAAGGAGAGATAATATTTAACCTGGATAAATTGGACTATAAGCTTTTTACCCTAGATCATGTTGCCGGAAACATAGTACTTGGCAACCGAAAAATTGAAGTGAAGGATTTGGTTTATAATTCCAACAAATCTATAAAAAGCGGCGGGCAGATATTAATTAATGAACAGGGTGTTGGGCAATTTAAGGCAAGTGTTAAGGCTCAGGATCTGGAGACAAAGAACCTGTTCAGTTTTTTTGGTGATATCTTTGCAAATAGTTTGAGTGGAAAGGTGAAGACGGTTGATGCCCAACTGAACGGCAGGGGAAAGGATTGGAGGGAAATATTTATGTCCATGCACGGGAATTTATCCCTGGATATCCAATCTGGAAATATAAATCAGGAAAAACTTAAAAGAGGAATTCGCAGGCTGTTCAGTTCAATCCCTCCAGCAAACCCTGCGGAAAAGGAGGTCCCTTCACCCTTTAAACAAATCTCAGGTGATTTTGTTGCTAAAAATGGAATTTTTGAAACCCAGAATTTTGTGGTCGAAACTGAAAATAGAAGGACCTCGATAGTGGGTAGTTTTGACCTGGGTAAAAATCAAATGGACACGGTGGTTGGTGTTGCTCCCTTGGCAGGGCTTGACCGGTTTTTGACCCAAATTCCCCTGGTGGGGAAAATCATTACTGGGGGGGATGAAAAAAGCATACTTAAAACCTATTACACCGTAAAAGGAGATTTTAATGATCCTGATATTACAATGATTCCTTTTACATCTTTGGGGAAACGGGTAATGGGAATATTTCAGGGAATTCTGCAAACCCCGCAGGAAATTCTAGCTCCAATCACGGATAACCTACCCCAAGCAACACAATCGACTACTCCAGAAAATAATTAGCCAGTTGGAAAATTAGCCTAGTTCTGAGAAATATTGACGATACGGAATTCGCTAGGGGATTTTCCCAAGTGTATGGCAAGGGTTGCTGTAATGGCGGCAATATGCTCTTCTTGATCACTACTGGTAGCAGATACGGTTTGATGGCGTGGAGGAGCAGGAGGCGGAGCCACGTAAGGAATTAACTTCACCAATAGCTTTATGGTAAAGATCAAAATAATTAGAACAGTAAAAATCACCACCATGGCGAGAATAGAAACTTTTACTGCTGCAAGAAAAGACGCTTCCATAATTTTCCTTCCAACGTGACGTTGGGCTCACTTTATAAAAAATTTATTACGAGCAATAATTAGTCCCAACTAAAGCTTTACTCAATTGCTCCCGGCGGCTATTCCAGCAACTTGGGATATAGCGGTTCTGATTCCAGGTTCTACCGTACCAACGATATCAGCGATGGCGGCATGTGGTTCTGAAGGCGGGACATCTCCGAACAGGGAGATGAATACTCCTGCCGCCACGGCACTTCCAATGACACCGGCGACATTCGGCCCCATTGCGTGCATAAGTAAAAAGTTAGAAGAGTCTGCGTCCGATCCAACTTTCTGGGAAACCCGTGCCGCCATAGGGACTGCCGAAACCCCTGCCGAACCTATAAGCGGGTTCACCTTGCCCCCAGTGGCTTTACACATAATTTTTCCGAAAATTAATCCCCCGGCTGTAGCAAAACTGAAAGCCAGCAAGCCCAATACAATAATTTTAAGGGTCTCAATCCGTAAAAATGATTCAGCGGTCATGGAGGAACCCACTGCCAGCGCTAATAAGATGGTAACGATGTTGATCAAATGTGTTTCTGCAGTTTCATGCAAGCGTGCTGTAACCCCAGATTCGCGAAACAGGTTGCCCAGCATCAGCATTCCTAAAAGTGGGGTGACGCCGGGCAACATCAAACAACAGACGATGGTCACCACAACGGGAAAAAGAATCTTGACCGTTTGAGATATTGGCCGTAATTGTTCCATTTTTATTTTCCGCTCTTGCTCCGTGGTAAAAAGTTTCATGATGGGAGGCTGGATAAGCGGAACCAGGGCCATATAGGAATAAGCGGCCACGGCAATTGGAGCGAGCAGATGTGGAGCCAATTTACTGGCTATAAAAATAGATGTAGGTCCATCTGCACCGCCAATGATGCCAATAGCACTTGCCTCTTGCATATTGAACCCCAGGAGGACTGCGCCAATGAGAGTAATATAGACACCTACCTGTGCAGCCGCACCCAGAAGCAGGGTTGTAGGATTGGCCAGTAGCGGGCCAAAATCGGTCAGTGCTCCTACACCAAGAAAAATTAAAGGTGGAAGCACCTCATGTTTGACACCTTGATAGAAAAAGTTGAGCAGTCCTCCGGCATCGGTGTTCGCCATCATACTCATGGGAATGTTGGCAAGCAGGCATCCGAATCCGATAGGAAGGAGTAAAAGCGGTTCGAACTTTTTCCAGATAGCCAGGTAGATCAGAAGACAGGCAACCAGAATCATTAGCGCATCGCCTATCGCCAGATGAGAAAATCCTGTAGTGGTTAATATCTTGGTAGCGGAGGCGCTAAAACTGAATTCCATTATCCTATAATAACCAGTTCGTCTCCGGTTTGTACACTATCGCCTTCCTTAACCAGGACAGTTTGAATGGTTCCAGATCGATGGGCATTGACCTCGGATTCCATTTTCATGGATTCCATAACTAGAACAGTATCTCCCTCGTTAACGGCATCCCCTTCTTTGCATTTCATGGAGAAAATGGACCCTGGCAGGGGTGCTATCAAGGGAGAACCGCTTCCAGCGCTGGGTGCCGGTGCGACGGATGGTGCTGGTGCAGAGGTTGGTGCTGGTGCCGGAGATGTACCAATTGCCCCTCCGGTAGAAACTTCAACAGTAAAATCTTTGCCATTGACACGTACACTGTATACGGCTGAACCTCCTGGAGCGGTGCTGACTGCCGGAGCAGGTGCCGAAGTTCCTGATGGCGCAGGAGCTGTTGCAACGGGTTTTGGCTGTGGTTTGCCCCGGGTTTCAAAAAATTTCAGGGCTACCTTTGGAAAGAGGGCATAAGTCAACCGATCTTCTTCGCTGGTGTATTTATCACCCAGTTCCTTACAAACCGTGTCCCACTCCGGTTCCAGCAGGTCAGCGGGACGGCAGTCTGTAACCTTTCCATCTTCAGAAACCTTGTTCATCAGTTCTTCATCGATAGGCGCAGGCAGTTTGCCATAATTTCCTAACAGACACTGTCGTGTTTCTTTAGTGATCACTTTATAACGTTCCCCCGTCAATACGTTCAGGGTCGCCTGGGAACCTACAATCTGGCTTGTTGGGGTGACAAGGGGAGGGTAACCCATGTCTTTTCGCACACGGGGAACCTCTTTCAGAACTTCATCGAGCTTGTCGAGGGCGTTTTGTTCTCGTAACTGATTTTCCATATTGGAAATCATGCCACCGGGAATTTGTGACTTAAGGATATTTATATCCACGCCCTTGAAGTCACTTTCAAACTCCGCATAATTTTTCTTCACTTCAGTGAAGTAATCGTTGATTTCCTCAAGGAGGTTGAGGTCCAAGCCCGTGTCCCTGGGGGTACCTTTAAGGGCCGCCACTATACATTCTGTCGCATAATGTGAAGTTCCCATCGATAACGAGGAAATGGCAGTATCAACCATATCTACTCCCGCTTCAATGGCGCATTGCATATTCATGCCCACCAGTCCAGTGGTCGCGTGGGTGTGTAAATGGATCGGGAGCTTGCTCGTCTTTTTAATTTCGCTAATCAGAGTTTTGGTCACATCAGGGGTTAGCAGACCTGCCATGTCTTTTATACAGATAATATCAGAACCCATACTTTCCAGCCGTTTGGCCATTTCCAGGTAAAGCTCGATATTATGGACCGGGCTTACCGTGTAGCTGATACAGCCTTCAACCGTTTCACCACATTTTTTAACAGTTTTTACAGCGGTTTCAATATTGCGAAAGTCATTGAGAGCATCGAATATCCTGAATATATTGATTCCCACTTCCACCGATTGTTTGACAAATCGTTCGACAATATCATCGGCATAATGCCGGTAACCCACGGCATTTTGTCCTCTCAATAACATTTGAAACGGGGTGCTGGGCATTTTTTTCTTGAGAGCCCGGGCGCGTTCCCAAGGGTCTTCATTAAGAAATCGAATGCAGGTGTCAAAGGTTGCTCCTCCCCACATTTCCAGGGAGAAAAAACCCACCTGATCCAGTTTCTCAGCGATGGGAAGCATATCTTCTGTTCGCATTCGAGTTGCGAGAAGAGATTGGTGTGCATCTCGCAAGACAAGTTCTGTGATTTTAAGTGGAGCGGTTTCCATTCTATTTAAATTCCTTTACGAATCAGGGATACTTAGTACCCGATAGTTAAGTTCAATAAATCATTGCAAGGCTAGAATCCCCAAACCAGAAAGTTACTTCCTTGACCGGCTTTTCCCTTTGATTTTTTCTGAAACCAAAATCGATTTGTTCCCTATAAGTTTCAGGATTGACAATGGGTAAAGCTTTAGTTGGGAAAGCAGAATTCTAGTTTATTGACTATGCAAAATCAAATATTATTTGCGCCAGGTCATGGGCAGAAAAAGTAGAATAACCCCGTATATTTCAAGTCTTCCCAATAACATAAATAGGATCAGGATGCCTTTCCCCATGGCTGGGATCTCTGAAAAATTTCCCATCGCGCCTACATCGCCAAGACCTGGGCCAATATTAAACAAAGACGCCACTGTTGCAGACAACGCTGTGGTGAGATCGACACCCATTGAAGAAAGAAGAATCCCTCCTAGGGCAGAAAGTCCCATAAATAGAAAAGTCAAAGCGGCAACATTAGAAAGGTCATCTGCGTCAATGGTTTTATCTCCAACTTTGACATGAAAAATGGCACGCGGGTAGATCAGCTTTTTTAGCTCCCGCATAATGATTTTTAAGAGAATGATAAAGCGAATTACTTTAAACGACCCACTGGTGGAACCTGAGCAACCCCCTATCATCATGATAGCGACAACAAAAAGTTTTAAATATTCCGGCCATAAATTGAAATCATCCGTGACAAAGCCTGTGGTGGTATTGATAGAAACCATCGTGAATGCGGCACTGCGAAAAGCCTGGCTAGCATCACCATTATTGGAAACCTGGGTGAGACCCCAAGTCACAAACAGGATACCCACGACAAGTAATGTGCAATATGCCTGGAACTCGGGATTCTTGAAAATTGCCGCAAAATTTCTTCGAAACAGTTGAAAGTGTAGAGCAAAGTTAATTCCACCCAGGAACATGAAAAAAATGATGATGCTCTCGATATAAACATTGTCAAAAACGCCGATGCTCCCGTTATGCGGCGAAAAACCGCCTGTCGCCACTGTGGAAAAGGTATGGCAAACTGCATCGAACCAATTGAGGCCCGCAAAGCGTAAGGCTAAAATTTCGAAAAGGGTCAAAGCCAGATATGTTTTCCATAGGATTTTAGCTGTCTCGGCCAAGCGCGGTTGTGTTTGTTCTACTGTGGAGCCCCCGGGAATTTCTGCCTTGAACAAGTGGAAACTTCCGATCCCCAGCATGGGAAAGATGGCTAGCGAAAGAAGAATGATTCCCATTCCCCCGACCCATTGCATCAGGTTTCTCCAAAAGAGGATGCCATGAGGCACGGCATCAATATCCTGAAGAATGGATGCCCCGGTGGTGGTGAATCCGCTGGTGCTTTCAAAAAATGCATCGATGAATTCCGGGCAGGCCCCGCTTAAATAGAGAGGGAGTGCTCCGAACATGGATATGGATAGCCAGGAAGCAGTGACGATGGCAAAGCCTTCACGATCCCGAAGTTTATTTAAACCAGAGGGAAACAGTTTCCACAATAACAAGCCAGACACCAGACTGAGGCTAAACGTCCATTCGAATGCCGAGGTTTCGGACATGTAACCTTCAATGGGAGCATGTCCGTAATACATGGAAACACCTATAGGGGCCAGAGTTAACCCCGAAATAAGTACAAGCAGAACTCCTACTACATTAAAGATTGCACGTATATTCATCGGAAGGGAAGGAAGGATCTTTTTCGGCCAAACAGGTTTTCGATTTTTTCTATGGTTCCGGGCAGTGCCACCACAATGACCGAATCACCCGCTTCTAAAGTGACCTCATCATCAGGGAGTAGCATTTCGCCTTTTCTAAGGAGGGCACCGATCATGGCATCTTTCGGAAATTTGATTTTGGATATTTTCTTGTTGACGATGGAAGAGTCTTCATCGACCCCGATTTCCATCACCTCGGCATCTTCAATCAGCTTAAAGACCGACATGACACGGCCTCTTCTTAAATGTTTCAGGATGCCACTGACTGTTATAAGTCTTGGGTTGATGGTGATGTCCATTCCGATGGAATCCAGAATTGGCAGGTATTCCGGGTCGTGGGTGATGACCAAAGCTCGTTTTGCACCATACTTTTTGGCTAAAAGAGCAGAAAGAATATTATTTTCATCATCGTGAGAAAGAGCCAGGAAAAAATCAGCATCCTTCATGTTGATCTCATTAAACAAATCCATGTCAGTACCACTACCATGCTGGACGACAGTTCGTTTGAGTTTGTCTGCGGCTCGGTGAGCTTTTTCTCTGGATGGTTCTATGATACAAACATCGCGTAGATCTTCTTCCAGGGCCTTGGCCAACTGAATGGCGGTAGATGTGGCACCATAAATGATGATTTTTTCTACTTGGTCCAGGGTTCGATTCAGCATGGGAAGAAGAAAAGGTAAAAATTCCTTGTCGACCAGAGTATAAAAACGGTCCCCGGCTTGAATGATATCCTGGTCTTTGGGGATGACCAACTCCCCATCCCTCACGATGGCGACAATCAGGAACGAATCCATTTGTGTGATACTGCGGATGTCTTGAATAGATTTGCCGGCAATGGGGGCATTTTCCGGGACATCGAATTCCCGAAGCAGAACTTCGCCATCGGCAAACTCAGCTACACTGACTACGCCGGGAGTTTCAAGAATTTTTAAGATGGTTTCGACAATGATCTGACCGGGGTTAATGGCATGATCAACAAACAACTCTTCTGGAGTGAAAACCTTGCTGTTGTCGGTGAACTCCATATTGCGGAGCCTTGCAAAGCGATTGGAAACATTAAAACGGGATGCCAGAAAACAGGAGAGTAAATTTATTTCATCTTTTTCGGTGACAGCGATCATCATTTCGGCGGATTTTATTCCCCCTCTTATGAGTACGCTGGGTAAACAGGCATTACCTTCAACAGCTAAAACATCCAACGTGTCAACGATGCGTCGGATTCTTTCCGGGTCCTGATCCACGATAGCTACATCATGGCCTTCCTGGGAAAGTTCCTGAGCAAGGTTGTAACCGACTATGCCCGCACCCACAATGAGTATTCTCATGCCACCTGATAAGTAAAGAGAACGGTCTTCACTTTATATAATAAGGATGTCTCATGACTTTTGCCACTCCAGTAAGGGAGGAAGCTTTATTTAGACTTGTTCAGGAACCCCAGAAAATCGGAGTCCTCAGACATAAGGAGAGTTGTGTCGGTTTTTAAAGATTTCTTATACGCTTCCATGGAACGCATGAAGGAATAGAACTTTGGATCCCTGTTGTAAGCATCGGCGTAAATTTTGGTTGCTACTGCGTCTCCCTCACCTCGAATAGCCTGTTCCTGCTTATAGGCCTCAGCAACCAGAATGGTCTTTTCCTTGTCCGTTTCAGCGCGAATTTTAGTGGCTTCTTCTTTTCCTTCAGACCGGTATTCCATGGCGATCCGCTCACGTTCGGTACGCATCCGGTTGAAAATGGAGTTGGCGATTTCAGGCGGCAAGTCGGTTCGTTTAATGCGCACCTCGACAACTTCAATGCCGTATTCTGCGGCTTTGATGTTTGCCTCCTTGGTGACCTTATCCATGATAGTGTCCCGGGTTTCGGTGACAATATCGTGCAAACCATGTGTGCCGATTTCAACCCGCAATTCGGAGTAAATAATATCATCCAAACGGGCTCTTGCACCTCGTTCCCCACGAACGGTTTCGAGGAACTTCAAGGGGTCCACTATGCGGAACATGGTGAAGTTATCAATCAGTAGATTTTTCTTATCCCGAGTAATAACCTCTGCGGGATTTGAATCGTTATCCAACAATTGCCTGGAAAAATACCGAACCTTCTGGAAAAAGGGGATTTTAAAATAAAGCCCAGGTTCTGTGATGATCTCCTTAGGTTTTTGTAGTTCCAACACCACTGCGTTCTGGGTCATTTGGACCGTAAACATGGAGGAAGAGAGAACAACGATGGCGAGAACGCCGACTGCAATCAGAGAATTTTGTTTCATAACTTTTATTTATTACCTCCAAGCAGGTTCCCACCGAGAGGGAGAACTGGCAATACTCCGCTACCTTTGTTTTCCATAATGAATTTATTGATGTTAGGCAGAACTTCTTCCATTGTTTCAAGATAAATTCTTTTTCGGGTGATGTCCGGAGCTTTTTTGTACTCCTCATATTGTTGCAGGAAACGATTGGCGTCACCCTGAGCTCTTTTGATATTTTGTTCCCGGTAACCTTCTGCTTCGCGGACAATTTTTGCGGCCTGTCCACGAGCTTCCGGTATGATCGTGTTTCGGTAACCCTGGGCTTCGTTGATCATCCGCTCCTTATCCTCTCTCGCACTGACAACATCCTTGAACGCGGCCTCAACTTGCTCAGGAGGATGTACATCCTGAAGCTGAAGGGCCACAATCTGCAGGCCGGATTCATACCTATCTAGAAGCTCTTGAATCTGGTCTTTGGCCAGAACCTGAATTTCAGCCTTGCCGGTGGTCAATGCCTCATCAATCTTTTTGCTACCGGTAATTCCGCGAATGACTGTCTCAGTGGCATCCCGAATCAGTTTATGAGGTCGACGCACATTGAACAGGTATTTTACCGAATCCATGATCCGGTACTGAACAACAAGGTTGATATCAATAATATTCTGGTCACCCGTCAGCATGAGGGATTCGGCGGGTACTCTTTGTATGGGCCTTCCCTCAGAAGCTCTGAATCCAATTTCCGCCCTCTGTACTTGACGAATTTTGGGTGTGGCGGCGTGTTCAATAGGAGATGGAAATTTGAAATGCAAACCCGGTGAGGTAGTCCGGTTAAATTTACCAAATCGGGTGACCACGCCCTCTTCATCCGGTTCAACAAAATAAAAGGTCCCCGGCAGAATCCAAACCACAAGCAATAGCAGAATGATCCATAGGATCATGGAGGGTTTGAATTGCGGAATTTTAATTTGCGGAATATCAAAGGGCGGTTTTTGTGGGCCTCCGCCCCCCTGACCTCCTCCTCCTTTAAATCTATCTTCAGAACCTTTCGGCTCGTGTAAATCATCCCAAGGCATACGGTATATCACCAAAAAAATGAAACATTATAATAATTTGGCTACGCTAACAGACTGCCTTGTTCTTGTCAATACAATGGCTGAGGCAATAATTTAAAGAAGGGTTAGTTGGAGATAATGGATTAAAATACCTTGATATCAATCCCCTAAACCGTCAGAATATGATTTTCCAAAACTATTCCAGAGAGAGAAATGTTAGCTTTTGCCAAGGATATCACCCAGAACCAACCTAAAACTTCAAAAGAGTCTGATAACGATGAGTTGAAGCAGTATATGGAGTATCAGCGAAAACTGAACCATGAACGCTTGGTTTTTCATGCGCTGGATTATGCGAAGAACCATTTGCAACTCAATATGAAAAAATTAGACCAGGATGAGAAACAGCTGGGCGAATACCTGCAGGGGGCTTTCCCAATTTCCCACCGGTTTGCAGATGCAGAAACAATCATGCTCCTGCTCAGAAAACTGGGCAATGGTCACAATTCGACCAATAACTGGTACCGCATGAATGCCTATTATTATGCGTTGGTTTTTGACAGCATGAAACGGTTTGTGAAAATTTATAATCAATTGGGTTTAGAGGCCCCTGAGAAGGCAAAGGAGTATGGCATTGCAGAGGGCGTTCAGATTGATTTTGACGACTGGGCCTATTTATATTTTCCTGATTTGGATTTTCATATTGGTAATGACCTGGGTTACACGCATTATCCATTTGCCAAGCGCAATAAAGCGATTGAAGATGAGATTAGCGAAAAAATTAAATCGGGCAGTTCCCAGGAAGAAGCTATTAATGCCGTTAAGGACCAGTATGAAATGGATGAGACATCTTTAAAAGTCCTTTTGGGAAAACCTATCACCCCTGAGGACACAGAACTTTTTTTTACTTCTGTGGAAAACCCCATTTATGAGGCATTGACAGAATCTGAAGATGGACGGTGGGGAATGATGGATGGCGAGTCTCTTTTGGATCACTCTTATTATATGGGCTCTCACTTGAAAGTCTGGGAATGGCGAAAGCGAGAAGAAGTTGAAGCTGAAACCGAAGAGGTTTTGAGGGAACTCAATAAAACCTCTTCAAAATAGACCTGTTTAGGAGCAAGGCTCACTGGAAATAGCTTCATAACTTTTAGGGTACTTACAGATAAACTCGCATTTCTGGAGATGGATTTCAGGAGGACTATAAAATTGAATTTTTCATTTGTTAAATGGATTTAAAAGACTGCGCCTTAAGCGTGGTCTTTTTTTTGCCAATAGATTTTGATGTTAAGGAACGTTTTTTCTTTCTTGTTAAATGGAGGAATCATGAAAGCTTTTAAGCGGAGGGTAGCGGGGCTAGGTTTTTTTCTGGTCATCGGATTGAATCCAGTTAACGTTTGGGCTCAGACTTCTGATGGGAGTGAAGAATTTAAGAGTCGGCGAGAGGCGTTTCAGGAAAGACAGCAGAAAAGGCAGGAAGAAATTCAGCAACGTCGCGAAGAAATGCAACAGCAAAGACAGGACAAACGTGAAGAGTTTCAAGGTCGTCGGGATGAACGTCAGGAAAACCGACAGGAAAACCAAGATGCTCGGCAAGAAAGAAGGCAGGGTAATCGAGAAGAGTTTCAAGGTCGTCGGGATGAACGTCAGGAAAACCGACAGGGAAATCGACAAGACCGCAGAGAAAACGGACGAGGTCGTTCGGAGTTTGGTCAAAATCAAGGTGAGGAGCGGGGTCAAGGCCGAGGACAGCAAGGGATGGACCGGCAACGGGGAGGCCAGAATCGAGGGCAACAAGGGATGGGCCGGCAACGGGGAGGCCAGAATCGAGGGCAACAAGGGATGGACCGGCAACGAGGGGGTCAGGATCGCTCTAATCCGGGTGGTAATGATCAGCGTAGAAGAGGCCGCAGGTAACCCATCTACCTTCATTGCCGGGTGTTAAAAAATCAGTACCCCAAAGTCATTTTTTCTCCTTCGAACTGAAGTTTTTGCGCGGAGAGATAGTTCGATATTTGTTGCAAGTCTTTAAGGGCCTGCAGTTGTTCATGGATTGCGTTGAATCGTTTTAGGGCCGCTATTGGAATCCGCTTTAGCTCAGGGGCTTTAATGATACCTAGCAGGTCGCTTTTGAGCCATGCTTCGACATTCAGGTTTCCGTTTTCCAGAGAGATCATCACCTGATGAGGAGTGGCAAACTTGAGTTTGGCACGGGTATCCATGATCGCTGGTTTGCTCTCTTCCGGGTCGATAAACAAAAGGAGTCGATCCAGGGTTTGTGCCCCGATGCGGGTGATGGCAATTTTCACTCTTAATTGGTCCAGAGAAACGGGCTGGTTTTTAGACCCGGTGTTTATACTTAGTTCTACCTGCAGGTTGCCGTCTACCTGGGAATCGATTTTCTTCGCTATGGGTATGGTAAGTAGCTTTGAGGAGTCGATTCCCGCGAATTCCGTAGAAAATTTAATAACTGGACCCTGGTGACCTTGAATCAAAAACAGGTTCCCTCCCACCGACCCCCCAAGAACATCAAAAATAAATTTTTCGGCCATTAAGCGGTTGTCTTTGAACACCACATCTAGCCCTATATCTTTTAGGGTTTGTCCTTCAACTTCCAGGGCATCGGCCCGGATGATATTTTTATACCGGGAGAAATCTCTCAATGATGTGAAGAATTTTTTTTGAGCAGGAAAAAAATCAACGGATTTTTCCATTGCCTGTCCAGGGTCGAGTTGAATAGATTTGGAAAAGGGCAAAGTTCCGGTAAGGTTTTGAAGTGCAAGTCCTGAAGGCAGATGGAGGCTGAATCTATCAAACCCCAATTTTCCGCCCAGGCTCAAAGTTTTTCCGGCAGATTGATGGAACTTTATTTTTGATTCGATTATTCCTTGTACCTTGATTCCGCCAAACAATTCTTCCGTGTTCACAGAACCTTCCTGACTGATGTCGACGATGTTTGTGTTGGTAAGTTCAGTATCCAGCCTGCTTAAAAGGTCCTTAATATGAATCGGACGTTGACCTGTGATAAAAGGTTTTAATCCTTTTGATTGGCCTGAAAGAGAATGCAGGATTTTTCCGTCCAATAATTTCAGATGATGCTGATTAATTCTCAGGGTATTCAGGTTGTCCAGAATATAGTGGAATTCAAATTTTGGATTCAGTGGATTTTCAGCCAACCCTTCCAGTTTTCCAGTAATATTTCCTTTTAGTTCCCCTTGCCCCTTTTTGAATATTAGTTTGGTTTTAGCGTTTAAAGATTCAGCATGAATTTTAATTCCGGGGTCATTAAAAAATCCATTATTCAGTTGAATCTCTGTTTCTACTTCTATCGGACTCTTTCCGCCTGAATTGGCGGGAACGAGCAACTGTCTCCACAGAGGCGGGGTGATGGACTCATCATCATTTTGTGTGTTGTCAGGCAGGTTTCCTTTAGCCTGCAAAGTGATGCCCAATGTTCCTCCGGTTTTCAGGGTTTCCAGGTCAGACTTTAAAGATGCTGGCAGGCGATCCCAGAGGGGACCCAGTTGCAGGCTTTCTATTTTTCCATTGATCTCAAAAACTTTACCCCATTCTTTAAGGGCCGCCTTAAATCTGGTGTTGATCAAATTGGGGGATTGTACAAGCAAGGTGTCGATATCCACCTTTCCTTCCTTCAAATTTTGGCGGCTTACAGTTTCCAGCTTAACCGATTCCAAATCAAACAAGAGGTCCCCTTGTTGAAAAGAGGGCTTATGGATTTGGGTTTTTTGTGAAATGCGGACCCGGGTTAAGGATTTGTCATGCACATCCAGGTTGAATAGGGAATCCCATTTTGCTGTTTTCAGCATTTTCATTGCAGATAAATTTTTAAAGGAAAGGTTTCCTTCTGCATGGGTGTTGCGCACGTCATCCGCTTGCAGGTCTGCTTTGAGAGTGAAGTTGGACTTGAGGTCAGCCAGGGAAAAGGTTGTTTGAAGGTTTTTCAGGTTCCCCAAAGCAATGCGTGTATCTATTTGAACCGGAAGGGTGCCGAACGCAGGTTTTAAATTATGAAACTTCTTCATTTCAATTTTCGTGTCGAGTTTCAGCGCGTTGACTTGCAAAGTATTCAGAGCTTTTGCGCTTTGGACTTCTGTCTGAATTGCCAGATGTGGAATGAGAACTCCTTTTTCGGAATTAAACTCAAAGGGGAAAGAGACTTGAGTGCTCAGGTTGTTGATACCTAGGGTGGGTTGTTTCAGTTGGGCAGTCAGTCTCTCTAATTGAATGTTTGCCAAACCTTTTAACTGTTCCGGCGAATATCCTTCACTCAGCCTTCCGGAAATTGATGTCTGGGCCTTGGCAGTTCCTTCGATATTTTCAGCCAGATCCTTTGTAAGCTTTTTGGGGAGTAGACTTGCTATTTCAGCAAGATTCAGACTGATATTTTGGTCCAGTTTAATAGATTTTTTGCCGAAATTTTTCACGATTCCAGTCACCTTGCCGTTGGCAAGGGTACCCAGTCGATACGAAAGATTGAGATTGTTGAGATTATTTTTTTTAAGATGACCGGAACCTTCTGCATGAACAGGAAGAAAAATATTTTTGGTTTCCGGGTGGTTATAGTGGGCAGACTTCATGTCGGTGTTAAATTTAAAAAGAACATCATTTTTTCCTTTTGCGGTGAGATTTAAAGACTGTTCCCATTTCTTAATTTCCCCATTTTGCAGTACCCCTTTTTTCAACTGCATTTTAATGTCGATGGAGGCTTTTTTCAGTTGGGTATTTTGAAGGGCAATCTCCTTCAACTCAAGGTCGGCGTCCATGCCTTCAAACCTGGCATTTAGGTCTGGATAGTTTATCCACAGGTTTTTTGTCGAAAGGGTACCGCCATTTAAATTCAAGTTTTTCAGAACAAAGCCGGGAAGGTGGCCGCTGACTTTCACCGACTCAGCTTTTAGAAGGCCTTTGCCGGAAAAGGGAGGAGCCCATTGCTTGCCCCAGTCGAGAAGATCTTTCAGCCGGAATGAGGCCTTGTTGACCATTAATTTGAAGGAGGGGTCTTTGGCATAATTAGTGGCACTGCCTGAAACCTGTATCAAGTTATTTTTACCCAGAGACATTTGGAGATGGTTCAAGGTCAGGAGTTCCCGTTGAACAGAAGCGTTCACTTCTAACGTGACATTGGGAGAGGGTAGGGAAAGAGCCTCCATGCTCAGTTGGTTTTTTTGCATGCCAAATACGCCAGAGATCAACAGTCTATTAAGGTCGCTAGCTGAAAAATCCAGGTTTGAGAAAACGCTGGACTGAAAATTCAGACCTCCGGAGGACTTAAACGAAATATTGGGTTTTTCAGATTTGCCAGGGTCCAGAAGAACTTTTAGTTTCAGGTCGATAGCATCATGACTGGCTTTGCCCTGGGCTTGCAGGCTGAGTCCGTCAATATGGGCGCTGAGTTTTCCGTCCTGATCCAGAAGGGCGGAAGCATTGCGAAAGGCCAGTTCCTTGATATCAATTTTTGGAAAAAGGAGTTTTGATTTGTCATCCTCAACTTGGGCACGTTTGGGTTTTGTAATCTCCAGCAGGGGTTGAAAATTCCACACACCATTTTTTGAAATCGCTGTAAGTTGGGGGCGGTCTACCAAGGCCTGATTGATAACTAGTTTTCCTAGAAGAAGTTGGGTCAGGTCATAATCCAGAACGACTTTATTCACACGAGCCACTGGCCTTTTAGCGGGACCTAATGTCACACCCTCCAACTGCAAGCCACTGAATAGACTGAAACCTAATTTTTGAATTCTTAGAGGCAGTTTGAGTATTTGAGTGAGTTGGCCTTCGGCAATCACCCGAGCCTTTTCAGCAGGGAAATAATATTCCAGCAAGAGGCCGGCAGATGCTATGAGTAGGAAGATAAAAAACACTGAATAAATCAGTGTGCGAAACAAAGCTCGCCCAATTCTCCCGATTAATTTGCCTTTTCTCAGGTTGGCAGGGACTTCTTCGTCGAAACCAGGAGAAGGTTGTTCCTCTTTTTTGCCGTTTTCAATGTTCTCGTCCATTAAACCTCTTGGTTCAAAAATATATTTAGAAATCCGGCTACGGCTTGTGCGTTATCTCTGATAAATTTCAAGTCTAAAGTTTCCAGTGTGTCGCTAGGTTGGTGGTAGTTTGGATTCCTGAAAAAAGCCGTGTCGGTGATCATGACAGCGGGGATGCCCGCATCCCAAAATGGGGAATGGTCACTCAACCTTACTTCGCTAAAATTTTCTCCCTGTCCCGGAACGACCAGGGTTTCCACTTTAAGAGAAGGAACCGAGTGTACCATGCCCTTCGCTATAGCCTGCACCAAGCCAGCCGATGGTTCGTTTCCAACGATAGCGACAAAGTCCCCGGTATCCGGGTATTGCAGAGGATCTACATAGGGCGGATAAGACTGGGAGCCTGTCTCCGTGGTTTTGAATCCCACCATCTCTAAGGAGATCATTCCTGATATTTGATTTTTTCGATTCAGGTCGCGATTAATAAAATTTTTAGAGCCGAGAAATCCATATTCTTCCAAAGTAAATGCCGCAAAAATGATGGGGGTCCGCAGGGGAGTTTGGCTGAGAGCCTGGGCAATTTCTAAAAGTGCAGTGACTGCGCTGGCATTGTCATCGGCTCCGGGTGAATCAGGAACCGAGTCGTAATGGGCGGCGAGAACAAATAGTCCGTCACTGCCCCCTGATGTCTGAGCCAGAATATTGAAGGATTGGGTGCCCTCATATTCTACCTTTTCCTGGGTAACTTTCAGACCCATTGCTTCAAACTGCTTGGATATATATTGACCTGTGTTTTCAAGGTGGACGGGCTGTGAAAAAGGATTTCTTTCTCCTACCAGATTCTCAAGGTGTTGGCGGATTCTGTCCAGTCCGAATTCAGGCATGGCGAAAGGTGTTTTTCAGGCAACAGATTTAGCGGAGAACCTCCGCAGATATTGTGAAATAGCTCTCTTTCAAGACATAAAAGCTGAGGAAGAATACCATGCTATTTGCCTCTCACGCTAGTGTGTGGTCAGGAGAACTTTTGGCCTTTACAATTATTATTGAAAGTCATACCATTACCGCATGTTTAAGGTGGAATGTTACACAGGTTCTAAATTACAGGAAAATCCGGTGGCCTTTATCCTTAGAGACAGTCGTTATAAGGTGGAGGAGATCATAGA
>JABIXH010000203.1 GCA_018664975.1 Nitrospina sp.
AAAATATATTCGAGTTATGGGTTTAATGACTTTGTAATTTTACTGGGATACAAAGGGTATGTGATCAAAGAATACTTCTCAAATTATTTTCTTCATCAAAGTGATGTGACCTTTGACTTGGAGAAAAATGAGATGGAGTTTCATCAGCATTATGGTGAACCCTGGAAAGTCACCCTGCTTGAAACTGGACTGCATACTATGACGGGTGGTCGTATTAAGCGTGCCGAAAAATATATTGGGAACGAGCCATTTTTCTTAACTTATGGAGATGGCGTCTCTGATGTGGATATTTCTGCTTTATTAGACTTCCACAAATCACATGGAAAAATCACTACTATGACAGCTGTCCAATTAGCGGGTCGTTATGGATCATTAAGTATAGAAGAACAGGGGGTCGTATCAAATTTCAAGGAAAAACCCAAAGGCGATGGAGCCTGGATAAATGGTGGATTCTTTGTGTGTGAACCCAGTGTTTTTAGTTTGATCGAAGGTGATACAACAGTGTTTGAACAAGAACCTCTTGCTCAATTAGCAGAAAGTTCGCAATTGGTCGCTTATAAACATAGTGGATTCTGGGAATGTATGGATACACTGCGTGACAAAAATAATTTATGCTCGTCATGGGATGAAGGAAGAGCGCTTTGGAAGCGTTGGTAATCAGCCTGTTGTCCCAGTCATCTAATGGCTGAAAACATTAATAAGGCTCCAATATCATGCCTTTATTTTACCCCTCCCCTATTAAAACACACACCCTTCCTTTGCAACACGACTCTCCATAATAGAACCCCTAAAGGAGCAACCGGACTTGGCAAGTGTGGTGTACTGATAAATTGAAACCAATGGTTTTCTTAGGGTAAATTTAAGAAAATCAAAAAAACTGGCGTCCCCAGCGGGATTCGAACCCGCGTCGCCGGCGTGAAAGGCCGGTGTCCTGGGCCAGGCTAGACGATGGGGACTTCCAATTTTTTTGCGGAAAAAAAAGAAATGAGCCGCGAAGGGATCGAACCTTCGACCACTTGATTAAAAGTCAAGTGCTCTACCAACTGAGCTAGCGGCCCATTCTTAAATCAAAAGTAAAGCGGAGAAACTAGCAAACCTATTTTAGCATGTCAATGGATTTATTTGGCTTGATTTTATGTCTAAGGCCCAATAATATTTAACTTTATACTATTTTCACCCCTAAACCGACTAATACTGCTCTAAAAAGAGGATCACTTGGAAAAGTCTGAAAAAATCTGGCTGGATGGAAAAATGGTTCCTTGGCATGAAGCCAATGTGCATGTTCTTACTCATACCCTGCATTATGGATTCGGTGTCTTCGAAGGCATTCGTTGCTATAACTCTAAAGAAAACGGATCGGCCATCTTCCGTTTGCAAGAACATGTAGACCGGCTGTTTCAATCTGCCATCATTCTCGGTATCGATGTTCCTTTTTCCAACAAGGAAATTTTTGATGCAACACTTAATGTTGTCCGGGAAAACAAGTTAGAGGAATGTTACATCCGCCCCATCATATTTCTTGGGGACAACAAAATGGGACTCAACCCTAAAGGAGTTGATGTCCGTTGCGCCATCGCCGCTTGGCCCTGGGGCACTTATCTCGGTGAAGATGGTCTTGATAAAGGTATCCGCGTTCGCATGTCTTCGTTTACCCGGCACCATGTTAATGTCACCATGACCAAAGCCAAAGCCTGCGGTTACTACATAAACTCTATCCTGGCCAAGGCTGAAGCTGTTCGAGACGGTTATGATGAGGCGATTCTTCTCGATCCCTCCGGATATGTCTCTGAGGGTTCGGGTGAAAATATTTTCATCTACTCCAAGGGGAAGCTACATACTCCCGTTTTGTCCTGTTCCAATCTGGATGGAATCACCCGCAACGCCGTCATTGAAATTTGCCAACACTTGGGCATTGCTCTGGAAGAAAGAACTATTACCCGTGATGAACTCTATATCGCGGAAGAAATTTTTCTATCGGGAACCGCCGCCGAAATCACACCCGTCCGCGAGGTGGATAACCGCGTAATCGGCCCAGGCAAAAAAGGTCCGATCACAGATCAGATCCAGAAAACATTTTTTGATATTGTTCGTGGTGATCATCCCCAATTCCGGGAATGGCTCACCCGGATTTAGCCAGATCGAATTGCCTAATCCAAAACCCGCACCTTGCCAATTCAGGTTTTGAATCTTATAAATCTTTAACAAAATACTGCAATCTTCGGAGATTTTGAGTTATGCCGATTTACGAATACGAATGTGACAAGTGCGGAGCCACTTTTGAAGCTATCCAGGCAATTTCTGCCAAACCTTTAAAAACCTGCAATGGCCTGGGTTGTGACGACAAAGATAATGGTAAGGTCCATCGCCTGGTTTCCGCATCCGGGTTTATTCTTAAAGGTTCAGGATGGTATACTTCTGAGTACCCTTCCGAATCGCGCAAGAAAGGTTGGGAACAAGAAAGTAAGCAGGGTAAAGCAGACCCGGGGACTCCAGCTCCAGCTCCCGCTACCTCAGAGTCTCCTTCTGCCAAAGACCCTGCCCCAAAACCTGCGGCCCCGGCTAAAAAACCCTCGCCCAAAAATCCTTATTCAGGGGGAAAATCCAAAAAGGCCAAAGGTTCCAAATAAATTGGAACTGGCACGATGACCGACCCAGATCACCTGCACCAGAATATTTTTTATTCCATTATAGATGGGGTTCTGCTCATTTCCCCTTCTTTGACCATTCAAAAAAGCAATCTAACCGTGGAGGATATGTTTCATCGGTCCAGCGACTCCTTCATTCATCATGGTTTGGATGAACTGTTCCCTCGCCAACCCCACGTTCTGGATATTTCCCGAAAAGTCTTGGTAACCGGGGCCTGCTATCACGATGTTGAGGCAGAAGGCATGCGTGGCAGCCCTTCTTCGCGATTCCCGGTCAACCTTACCCTTTCGCCTTTTCTGGAGTCAGATGATTCCATCCAGGGTGTTCTCATAATGGTCAAAAACATGAGCCTGATTCGCGAACTGGAAGAACGAGAAAGACCGGCCGATCACCTCAAAAACCTGGGAGCTGTCACCATGGGTATGGCTCATGAGATCCGCAACCCTTTAGGGGGCATCCGGGGGTCCGCCCAGCTACTTCGGCAGGAAATCAAAAATAAATCGCACCAGGAATATCTTGATGTCGTGGTTTCTGAAGTAGACCGGATAGACCGAATGGTTAAAAGAATAATGGACCTGACCCGCCCCTCGAACCTCAGAATGGAAAGCACGAATATCCATAAAGTCCTCGAAGAAATTCTGGTACTCGAAAAAGACACTCTCACCCGTAAAAATGGACGGTTTGAACAAATTTATGATCCCAGCCTGCCCCCCATTGAGGCCGATGAGGATCAGTTGAAGCAAGTATTTCTCAACCTTATCAAAAATGCCATTGAAGCATCGCGGAAAGGGAGCAAGGTTCAAATCGTCACACGGGTCAGCTCAGGATTTTCGGTCAAGGCCGCCTCTTCCCCCGTCCCGCAACAAAATATTGTAGTTGAAATCATAGATTCCGGAGAAGGCATGAATGAGGAAACTCAGAAAATGCTGTTCACCCCTTTTCACACCACGAAAAAAAAGGGCAGTGGTTTGGGTCTTCCCATTTCATTGAAAATTGTCAAAGACCATAATGGCAAAATCAAAATCACTTCCGAAAAAGGTTTGGGGACCACGGTTCAAGTATTTCTTCCCACCCGCCAGAGGTGATAAGATAGAGATATGACTGAAAAGCAAAAAAAAATACTGGTCGTTGATGACGAGCAAAGCATTCTCTGGGTCTTAAAAAAAGGACTCGAAAAGAAAAACTACCTTGTTCACACTGCTTCATCCGGTGAAGAGGCCCTGGAGAAACTGTCCTCCAACCATTACCTGATGATGTTTTCTGACATCTTCATGGAAGAAATCAACGGACTTCAACTTCTTGAAAAAACCCGCAAGATTTCCCCTGACTTGAAAATCGTCATGATGACGGCCCAGGACACCATGAACAACACTATCGAGGCCATGCGGCTCGGGGCCTACGACTACATCACCAAACCCTTTAACTTTGATGAAGTTTATCGTTTGATCGATCAGGCAGAAGCGGCCCAGTCTATCTCCAAACCTGCTTCGGTAATGCCTGACCCTAAGCAGGAAGCCAGCCCACAAGATGCATCCGCGATTATTGGCAAAAGTAAACCCATGCAGGAAATTTTTAAGACCATTGGCCAATCCGCAGGCTCCGATCTATCCGTATTGATTACAGGCGAAAGCGGAACGGGCAAGGAAATGGTTGCCAGCACCCTGCATCATTACTCCCACCGCAAAGATCAGCCCTTTGTCTGCATTAACTGCGCCGCCATCTCCCGCGAGCTTTTGGAGTCAGAACTTTTTGGACACGAGCGCGGGGCCTTCACCGGGGCCATCGATACCAAACTGGGAAAGTTTCAACAAGCAGATCGAGGCACCCTCTTTCTGGATGAAATCGGGGATATGGAACTGCCTCTACAAGCTAAAATTCTCCGTGTTCTGCAAAACAATGAATTCTATCGAGTGGGAGGAAAAAAACCGATCGTTGTTGATGTCCGGGTCATTGCCGCAACCAACCAGAATCTACAGGACATGATGAACTTGAAACAGTTTCGCGAAGACCTGTATCACCGCCTGAACGTCATTCAAATAGATATGCCGCCATTAAGAGAACGTTTGGAAGATGTACCCCTGCTCGCCAACCATTTCATCCACCGGTACGCCGATTCATTGTCGTGTGGCAAAATCTATCTTTCACCCGATGTCGAGCGCATCTTGAGCAGTTATCATTGGGGAGGGAACATTCGGGAACTGGAAAATGTGATCAAGCGTGCTTTAATGCTGGCTCTCTCTGGCCCCATCCTCCCGGAACACCTGCCTCCCCATTTGCAGGAAAACACCTCTATCAATAATGACGAGCAATGGGAGGATCGATTGGATCGGTTGATTCAGGACTTCCTTCTCCATAAAAATGAGGAAGGAACGCTTTACGAAACACTCATTCAAAAAATTGAAAAACATCTCTTTGAAATTCTTTTAAGTAAAAATTCCGGCAAACAGGTCGCCACAGCCAAGGCATTGGGCATCAACCGAAATACCCTTAAAAGAAAAATCGACACCATGAAAATTTCGCCTAAAAAACACAAGCCCAACTCTTCCGTCACCTGAGACATCCCTGCAATGCAAAGCCAGTGCATCTTCTCCATTCAAACCCCGGTCGGACCTCCCGTAGAAATCATCCGACACACCTTCCCTTCACAATCAGCAAAACCGATTAAACGGGTCTCGTTGGTTGCAGGGTTGCACGGCGATGAACTGGAAGGACTGTATATCTGCCACCGGCTCATGCAAGCCCTGAAAAAACTGGAAGACAAAAACCCCTCAGCCCTCAAAGGAGAAGTCAATATTTATCCGGCTGTGAACCCACAAGCTCTCGAAACAGGAACCCGGCTGTGGCCTTTTTTTTCCGTCGACATCAATCGGACGTTTGGTGAAAATAATACCCCTTCCCTGACCGCTGACACCGCCAAAGCCCTGTTTGGAGATATAAAGTCCCATTCCGATCTGGTGGTTGACTTTCATGCCAGCAACCTCCAACTGATGGAACTTCCGCAGATTCGAATTATCCAGAACTTTGAAAAAACACTGGTCCCTTTCGCCCAGCTTTGTAATGTAGACCTGATATGGGTCCACCCTCATGCGGAAATTTTTGAATCCACTCTGGGTTACAACCTGAAT
>JABIXH010000294.1 GCA_018664975.1 Nitrospina sp.
CCCTGAGCTACGCGCCTAAAAAATATTATGGAGCTATTCTAAATGTTATCAACGCTTTGGTCAAGCCCGGCGAGCCGCCGGAGGCAATAAATTATAACCTCCCCCCCTGACAAGGAAGGATTGAGGGCTATGCTTCGACAGGCTCAGCATGACAACCGGCGGTCGCGTTAGCGTCCCGTTGCCCCCACGGCTAGTGTACCCCGTGCGGGGCACGAGGGCTTAGGAAAAATATCACGGTTGCGGCGGCTTCGCCGGTTACATTTCGCCTTCAATATCCTCGAAGGGTAGGATTTCTTCATCTTGAAGAGCAAGCATCAATTGGGGGTCGGTGGTAAAACTCTCGTTGAGGACACTCAGGAGCGTAGCTCCTTCCGTAAGGAAAGTTTGTAAAGTAGTATCATCTACTCTTCTTTGCGAAAGATCATCATATAGATCGACCAGGGTTTTGGCATGGGCGAGTGACTCACCGATTTTTGAATAAGGGATTTGTCGATTCCTGCTTTGAATGGCAAATTTAGCGAAACGCTCCCATTTATCGATTTCACCTGGCACCTCGCCTAATTCTATATAGTAATTGCGAAAACCTTCCTTACCCAAGGTTTCATATCTTTTCACCGTATCTGCACCCCACCCCCCTAATTTTCGTTCCTGGGAGTTCTTGCAAATATGCTGGAGAGAAAATACCAACCTGTTTGTCTGACTGTCGAGTTGCATTCCATAATCTGAATAAGGCTTGGCTTTCATTACCCGCTCATAAGCACCCCAAACTCCACCGCGATTTTGTACTGCAGTCCGTGTTTTATCGAGTGCGCTAGCCTGATCCAGGCATTCTTGTTGCGTGTTGACGGAAAGGGCGACAGGCTTTTTCAGTTTGGATGCCAGGGAAGAATCAACAGGAACTTCAGGACTCTTTTTGCCTTGGGAGGAAAAGAAGTCATCCTTGGTTTTACGCACGGTTTCTTTGCGAACCCAGGTATTTTCTTTGATGGGCATTTGGAAAGAAGATTTTTCAACAACATCTTCCCCCTCAACCCCACCACCACAACCAACAATCAGTAACCCCGCCAGCAACACCGAATTTAAAAAACGAGCTTTCACTTTAAAACTTCCTTAAATTATGGGTGGGAAATGAATCCTCTTTTATACACTAAATTTTCCCGGACTGCATAAAAATAGCTACCGCTAACTATCTATTGCTAACTTCAACCCTCAATGCCTCGAAGTGGGTTAGGGGTGTCAAAAAATTCGAGGTTACCGGCAAAATTTCCCCGCTTTCTCGTTTTTTTTGACTCATAAAGCCCTCTGCCTTTTGATCCTGATTTAGCCACAACTATTTATTTCTAAAGGATTTTATTTGGTTATATCTTCATGGTTGGCTGATAGTTGGAAACTAGGCATATGATTTGCACTATCCCTTAAGTGAATTCTGGTTCCAGACGATAAGACAACTAAAATATCAAAGGTTTATAAACTTATGAACACACGAAAACTGCTTTATTTGCTCATGATCGCCTTCACCTTCACCGGTTGTGAAGTGAAGATGGCTCCCTCACAATTCTGGAGCAAAATGTTGCGAACACAGACTGACTCCAGTTACTACAAAGATAAATCCAGTGAGCTGGTGCAAAATTTAACCATAGACGTCGCCGAGTATGAGATCAACAAGGTCACGGTCATGGATCTGGTCGATGAAGATAACCGACCCCCCATTCTTGGAGAGTATTTGGCATCCAGAATCGTCGAAGCGATCACTAAAAAATATTTTTTTCAGGATAAAGTTTTCCGGGTCGCGCAAAAGGGAGAAGTCAATGCTGTTCTGGACCAGTTGAACCTGAAACATTCTTATTTATACAATCGGGAAGAAATCCGGCAAATGGGCAAGGCACTCAATTCCCAGGCTATCATCACAGGCAGGATCACCGATCTGGGGACAAACATTGATGTCCATCTTACCCTGACCGATGTTATGAGCGGCGAAGTGATTGCCTCCGCCACGGAAAACTTAACCCGAACTAAATTCGCGGTAGAAATGCTGAGACAACACTAACCGGCGAGCCGCCGGTCGCAACTAGCAACATTTCATTAAGCCGAGACAACTCATTGCTCGCAGAAACCCTTTAATGTCAAAAATCACATTGCTCGCGCATCTGGCTGGCTCCTGGAGGCCTGCCTGTAGCGGGACAACGCCATCAGCGGGAAGAAATGCTGATACATATGGTATTTGATGAAGAAATGGATGGGGAAACCGGTGCCGGTAAACTCATCCTCCCACCAACTTCCTGAAAACTCACCTGAATCTTTTTGCGTTTCCATTAAATATCTCACACCACGCTCCACAGCAGGACTTTCCGCCTCATCGGCGGCAATGAGCCCTAGCAATGCCCAGGCAGTTTGCGAAGCAGTGCTTTTACCCCGACCCCGCAAGCTCGGCTCGGCATAGCTTTGGCAGGTTTCACCCCAGCCCCCATCTTCATTTTGATGAGCATTAAGCCAGGTCACAGCTTTTCTACTGAACGGAGCTTTCATGTCTTCGCCAATGGCCTTCAAACCATTCAAAGCTAGAAACGATCCATAAATATAATTCACTCCCCATCGACCGAACCAGCATCCATCGACTTCCTGACGTTCCTTGACAAACTGAATGGCTCGCTGAACCTGGGGATGTTCTTTTTTAAACCCCCATTGCGAAAGCATCCACAAAATTCGGCTGGTCACATCCACCGTAGGAGGATCTAACAAGGCCTTATGATCTGCAAAAGGAATCTCGTTAAGAACATCCTTGTCGTTATCCACATCAAAGGCCCCCCATCCCCCGCTTTTACTTTGCATGCTCAACAACCAGTCCATCGCCCTCTGGCATTCGCTCAATTTCCAACGGTTGTCGGGAATATTAATTCGGTTGAGGAAAAGCAATATCTCTGCCGTGTCATCGGTATCCGGGTATAACGCATTATAAAACTCAAACGCCCAACCCCCCGGCTCCGCTCCCGGGTTCTTCACTTGCCAGTCTCCACGCTTAATCACCTGTTTGCTTATAATCCATTCTCCCGCTTTTAATAAAGCCGGATGATCCCCAGGCAATCCAGAATCCAGTAAGGCATTGGCGGCAATCGCTGTATCCCATAAGGGAGAGACGCAGGCCTGCATCCAGAGTCGACCATCTTTTTCCAGCAGGAATCGATCCACGGCTTCCATTCCTTTTACACATGCGGGGTGGTCTTTTGCATAGCCTAAAAGGTGAAAAGCTAATAGAGCATTGAACATAGCCGGTTGGATACCGCCAAAGTCACCTTCGTCTTCCTGATGCTCCAGAGTCCATTGCTCAATTTTGCGAAGTGCTTTTTTACGAAAAGGTTTCCAGGGAAACTTGCCAACGGCCTTTATAAAACGGTCCAAATATATAAATGTATTCTTCCAACTGGTGAAAGGCAGGCCATCGGGTTTAAAGTCAAAATCCTGATCTTTTTCGGTAAACAATTCCTGGACATCCCTCCCTTCAGGAAGTTCGTGAACCGGCTCGAAAGAACGCACTACAGAAAGGGGCACCACCGTCCCCCGGGACCAGCTTGAAATTTCATAGATATTGAAGTAGAAGCTGTTCGGCAACAAAATGATTTCCACAGGCACCGCCGGACAATCATCCCAGGAAAGCTGACCGAACATGGCCAGGAACATTTTCGTAAAAACCCGGGTCTTCTTTATTCCTCCATTGGCAAAAATCACTTGCCGTGCCCGCACCATCTCTTCCTGATTTGCTGGCAGGCCCGCCATTTTCAAGGCCATATAAGCCTCAACCGTTGAATTGATGTCACACAAGCCTCCATAAAAAAGAGGCCAGCTACCGTCTTCCCTCTGAAGATGAAGTAAATACTTTACGATCTGGTCCTGTTTGGCAGAATCCAGACGGTCAGTGAAATGCATGAAGAAAATCAATTCGGCTGAAATGGTGACATTGGCCTCCAATTCATCCACCCAATAGCCTTCCTCATCCTGGCAGGAGAGCAAAAACTCCTGCGAACTTTCAATGGCCCGGTCCAAAACCTCTCCCCTTATACCCAAATGGGCTTGGGAGGAATCATTAACCGGCTCTAAGTTTTCAGATTGAGTCAAATTTTCCATATAGTTAGCATTTTAATTCTAAAAGGCATAAAACACCCAAACCTAGCCTATTTCCCCTTAAAAATAAAGTAAAGAAACATTCCGGCTGATCCGTTGATTTAATTATGTTTTCAGGTTGACAGGGACGAATATCTCTTTTAATATAGCCGGTTTACAATACCAAAAATAAATCCTTACGAAAACCGGAATATA
>JABIXH010000140.1 GCA_018664975.1 Nitrospina sp.
GAGATGTTCCCTTACCCTTCCGGGAGAATCCACATGGGCCATGTTCGCAACTACACCATTGGCGACACCCTGGCCCGGTTCAAACGCATGAAAGGCTTTAACGTCCTCCATCCATTAGGTTGGGACGCTTTTGGAATGCCCGCAGAAAACGCCGCCATTAAAAATAATACCCACCCTGCCCAATGGACGTTTGAGAATATACGTACCATGCGAGAGCAAATTAAGGCCCTGGGACTCAGCTACGACTGGGACCGCGAGATCGCCACCTGTCACCCCGGCTATTATAAGTGGAACCAGTGGCTTTTTCTAAAGTTCCTTGAAAAAGGACTCGCTTATCGAAAAAACTCCACCATCAATTGGTGCGAAGACTGTCAAACGGTGCTCGCTAATGAACAGGTTGTAGACGGGTGTTGCTGGCGATGCGATAACGAGGTCCTGCAAAAACAACAAGAAGGCTGGTTCTTTAAAATTACAGCCTATGCAGACCGACTTCTCGAAGGTTGCAAAACTCTTTCTGGTAAATGGCCGGAACAGGTACTGACCATGCAGAAAAATTGGGTTGGTAAAAGTTACGGTGCAGAGGTAGATTTTAAAGTCTCTCAGAGTGACGAAGTAATTAAAATTTTCACAACTCGTCCAGATACCTTGTACGGAGCCATGTTTATGGTGCTGGCTCCCGAGCATCCACTCACACAAAAGCTGTCGCGTGAAACGGAACAGGAAAAAGCCATAGATGACTTCGTACAGAAGGTAAAAAAACAAGACACTATCGCCCGGACCAGCGAATCCGGCGACAAGGAAGGAGTGTTTACCGGAGCTTATGCAGTAAACCCCTTAACGGGAGAATCCATCCCTGTGTGGACGGCTAACTTTGTTCTTATGGATTATGGCACCGGCGCGATCATGTCCGTTCCTGCTCACGACCAGCGAGATCTGGATTTTGCCCGCCAATACCAATTATCTGTTCGAGTAGTCATTCAACCCGAAAACCATTCGCTGGATGCGGATACGATGTCGGAAGCATTTACCTCCGATGGAGCTATGGTCAGTTCTGGTAGTTTTGAGGGCTTGGTCGGTCAGGAAGCCCGCCGCAAGGTTTGCGAATTTTTGGAAGAGAAAGAGATCGGAAAAGCCACCATCAATTACCGGCTTCGCGATTGGGGAGTTTCCCGGCAACGTTATTGGGGAACACCCATTCCGGTTATCCATTGTTCAGATTGTGGAATTGTTCCTGTGCCCGAAGACCAACTTCCGATTGAGTTACCTCTCGATGCGCAATTAGGAGAAAAAGGCCAGTCGCCTTTGCACAACCTGGAATCTTTTTATAAAACTTCCTGCCCAAAGTGCGGCTCCATTGCCCGCCGCGATACTGACACACTGGATACTTTTGTTTGCTCTTCCTGGTATTTTGACCGCTATACCTCACCCCGACAAGAGCAAGCACCTTTTGACAAAGAGGATAATAATTACTGGATGCCTGTAGACCAATATATCGGCGGCATTGAGCATGCAATTTTGCATCTCCTTTACTCCAGATTCTTCAATCTGGTATTAAATGATCTTGGGTTAACGCAGGTCCCGGAACCTTTTGCTCATCTACTGACACAGGGCATGGTTATCAAAGACGGAGCCAAAATGTCAAAGTCTAAAGGAAATGTTGTGGACCCAGACGAAATCATCCGCACCTATGGGGCCGACACCGCAAGAATCTTTATCCTCTTCGCCGCACCTCCGGTGAAAGATCTGGAATGGAGTGATCAGGGTGTAGAAGGATGTTCACGTTTTTTAAAAAGAGTCTGGCGCATTTTCGGCGATTTCGTTGATGAAATCAAAACCGTAAAATTACCTGAGAAATCTTTTACTACCACCATTCCCGAAATCAAATCCCTTCGGCGAATGACCCATATCACCATTAGACGGGTAACAGATGATATTGAAACCCGGATGCAGTTCAATACCGCAATAGCCGCGATTATGGAACTGGTCAATCATCTCTTCAGCTTCAAGGAATGGTGGCAAAATAATAAGGATGAAACGGCGCGTATGGCAATACGGGAAGCACTCGAAACATTGATCCTTACGTTGTCACCGTTTGCTCCACACATTACCGAAGAAATGGGATCTCGAATGGGGCTTTCCCAAACCCTGGATCAATTGGCTTGGCCTCAATATAATGAAGCGCTAACACAAACAGATGAAACGTTGATCGTCCTTCAGGTCAATGGTAAAGTAAGGCAGAAACTTTCTGTTGAATCTGATATCAACGATGACGATTTAAAAGCCCGCGCCCTTGAAGATGCAAAAATTCAGGAATGGACCCAGGGTAAAGAGGTCAAAAAGGTCATCGTCATTCCCAAAAAGCTTGTAAATATTGTTGTCCAATGAATCGAAGCCAGTTTTCGTTAAATTTCTGGATACTTTTCGCCGCCTCTCTGTTTTTTAATGGCTGCGGGTATCATTTGGTAGGAACCGGCTCCTCTCTGCCAACAGAATTAAAAACCCTATCAATATCTGTTTTCAGCAATAGCTCCTCGGAGCCAGAAATTCACCGGGAATTAACAAGCAATATTATTGATTCTTTCATTACAGATGGCAGGCTTAAAGTTGTGGGGAAGGGTAGTGCCGATATGGTAATGAAGGGAACCCTTTATTATTATGATTTAAAAGCCGTCTCCTTCAGCTCCAACGATTTTGTCTCTGACTACATCGTAGAACTGGGCGTGGATGTTCAGGTTATAGACAAAGTAAATGACAAGCTCTATATGAAAGATAAATTCAAAACCAAATGGGACTACAGAGCCACCTCCGATATTGTCAACACCGAATCTGCCCGGCTTGCAGCGCTCGAAGAAGCTTATAAGGAATTGGGAAATCGTTTGGTGAGCCTGCTCATTGACCAGTTTTAATTAATTTTTGCCCGTGACCCCCAACAACTTAATTCTAAAAATTTCCAAAGAGAAAATTGAACCCTTTTATTTTCTCTATGGCCCTGAAACTTTTTACCAAACTGAAGTTATCAAGGCTCTAAACCAGAAATTGATCACCGATGATAATCGGGACTTCAACCTTGAAACCTTTGATGCCCGGGAAAGTACGGTGAACCATTGGCTTGGATCAGCCAGCACCCTTTCTTTCATGGGTGGAACAAAACTGATTGTAGTGCGTAATTTGCACGATGCCATTCCAAAAGATCAAGACGCACAAACCCTTATCGACTACGCAAATAACCCCATCCCTGAAACTTGTATGGTGATTACCTCTGACAAGGTCGATCGCAAGAGAAAAATATTTAAAACCCTAACGGGGCTAAAATCTGCCGTCGCCTGTGAAGCGCCCAAGGATAACGAGTTGACAAGCTGGCTCCGAAATCGGGCAGAGGAAAAAGGGTATGCATTAACCCCCGATGCGGCACGATCTCTGATCAACCGGGTGGGGGGCCGTCCGGGAATACTGGCTAAAGAACTGGAAAAAACTCTTCTTTATGCCGGAAAAAATAAATCTGTGTCAGAAAAGGACGTTGCAGAAGTCGTGGGAGAAACCAAGTTGGAAAATGTTTTTGCGCTCACCGATGCGTTGAAGACAAGAAACCCGGAAAAAGCCCTTCAACTACTCAACAACCAAATCGACCATGGAGAAGAACCTATAAAAATCCTGGGTACTATAACCTGGCAACTTAGAATGATCTGGGAAGTAAAGCATTACCAGGAAAAAAACCTGCCATCCGGCCAGATTGCTAAAGCCATGGGTGCCAATCCTTATGTGGTCGAAAAGGCTTTGCAACACACTCGGAGGTTCAGCATGCAACAACTGCGCAATGGCTATTTGGAGCTGGTAAAAACCGATAGAAGCCTGAAGTCCACCTCAATGGATCCTATAGCATTAATGCAAACGCTGATCCTGAATCTCTGCTACCAGCGTACTGCTGGATGAAATGACCAACCGTTTTATCTAACCCGTCGGACATGAGGTGCTGTGATATTTCTTCACAGGCTTTCATACGCTGGAGAACTAGTCGGGCCCTTACCAAATGGGAATTCGAATTATTAAGCGATTCGGTTGACTAAACGGGTGAGGCTGGAAACTTTTCGGGATGCGGCTCGAGAATGAAGAATACCCTTACCACCAACCTTGGCGATAGCTTTCTCGGCGATCTTTAATTCTTTCTGGGCCTGCTCTTTGTTGCCTGCCTCAGCTTCAGTACGTACTTTCTTTGACAACGTTTTGACCAAGGTGCGATAACCCTTGTTCCTTTCGTTTTTCTTTTCATTTTGCCGATTGCGCTTCAATGCTGATTTATGATTAGCCAAAAACTGTTCCTTTATATTGGGCGTTTAATACACATCGCCTCTAATCGGGCGACAGACAATAGCGGATTGATTTTTATACTTTATTCCTCCCTCATTGTCAAGTTACTGCAAGAAAAGTTCAAATATCCAGGATGGATTATCCATCCTCTGGAGGGGGAGGGAGAGAATTAAGATATTCCAGTAATCGGTTAAACTCTTTCTTGAAAACTCTATAAAGCTGGGGGGCCTGGCTCAAGTCTTTGTTCCGACCGGCCCGTTCCAGATGGAGAGTCGCTTCTCGCACTGGCCCTGCACAAATATTGGAAGACGCTCCTTTTAACGCATGTGCCCTTTCTTCCACCTCATGAGCATCACCGGCCTCCAAGGCAAATAGAAGTTGTCGAGAATGCTCGGCGGCGTCTTCAAGATACGCCGCAACGATCTCAAGAAACAGTTCTTCATCATCGTCACAGAGTTCTAAAGCGGCCTGTTTATTCAAAACAGGTTCCTGCTCATCCGGCATTGTCTTGATCCAGCAAAGCTTGAATTTTTCCTATTAAGCGTTTGATATCCACCGGCTTGGTATCATAATCATCGCAACCGGCTTTGATAGCCTTATCCCGGTCAGTAGTCATTGCATGTGCCGAAAGGCCTAAAACAGGAATGGGTTGGGTTTCGGGATTATCTTTCAATGTGCGAACAGCTTCCCATCCATCCATTACCGGCAAGCTCATATCCATAAGAATCAGGCTGGGTGATTCGGAAGAAGCCATATTCACACCTTCTTGACCGTCCACGGCAATGATTACCTCAAAGCCCTTACGCTCCAAGCGCCGGGACAGCATGTCCCGATTCATTTCATTATCTTCAACAAGAAGGATTTTGGTCATTGCAAAACTTTGATATTCCGTCTGTTAGTTTTAAAATCCTCTAAGATCAGAGCACTGATTTTTTGAGGGATATTATAGGAAATTCAGCAGGCTTTGTCATGTCGAGATATATAATATCCTGCCCATGAATCCGATACAAGTCCCTTCTAAAAACCTGACTGGGTATCAAAGTTGAAATATTGAATACTTATTGGGAGGAAATGCTCCTTAAATGGTTACTCTCTCTACCCCATTGTGGTGAGCCAGCCCTAACATTCTCTAGGAAAAAGAACAACTGGGGACCAGAAAAGGCAAATTGCCTTTTTAAACCATTCAATTTCCTGGGAGCCTTCCGGTTTTTTTAAGTAGCTATTGGCACCATTTTCATAGGCATGCAAAATATCTTTAGAAGAGGAAGAGGTCGTCAACATAATGGTAGGCAACTTTTTTAAACGGGGGTCTTCCTTGATAATTTTCGCCACCTCTAAACCATTCTTTTTAGGAATTCTGATATCCAGAAAAATCAGATCTGGATTAGGGTATTGGGCTTCATCCTCATATTTCCCTCTATGGAATAAATAATCTACCGCCTGGTCTCCATCCCGAACCCACTGAACCGAAGCTTTTTTGCAACAACCCTTTACGGTATTTTCTATAAACTCGTAATCATCAGCATCATCCTCTACGACCAACACTGACACACTGCCTTTAACATTTGCAATCGCTTTAATCATTGGCTGTGCCTTTCTTGAAGTTTAATAATAAATACCGATCCTCCCCCATCAGGCAGATTTTTAACTTTAATCGCCCCTCCATGGCCAACGACAACCTTTCTACAAATGGCCAAACCCATTCCTGTACCTGGAATCTGGGGATTGAGCCGCTCAAAGGGTTGAAAAACCAGATCTGCATATTCGTCCTTGATTCCAACGCCATTGTCCTGCAGAACAATATTTATAAATCCCTCGTCTTCTAATGCTGAAGAAATATTTATCACCGGAAGAACATTTTCTTTTCGATACTTGAGAGAATTGGAAATGAGGTTTTGTAATAATTGAACCATTTGGGTCTTATTCGCTTCAATGACCGGTAACGGCTCAGAGTGCACCTCACCTTTTGCTTCCATTATCTCGAACGACAAATTGGCCAATACCTCAGACAGAACATCGTTCAAATTAACTCTTTCAAAAGTACTGGAATGGCCCGCTAATCTGGAATATTCCAGGATATCATCCATTAACAATCTCATTCTCTTGCCGGAGTTAATTATTTTATCCAGCAGGAATTTTTCGTTTTCGGAAAAATGCGTATCGTTTTCAAGCAGAGATCCGGCAAAGTTAATGATCTTTCTGACCGGGGCCATCAAATCGTGAGAAGCGATGGTTGCGAAATTTTCCAAATCCTGATTGCTTTGTTTCAATTCCGCCAGTTTGATATTCAGGTAGGCATGCGTTTTATGTTGCTCTGCGTGAGCTTCTTTCAATTCAGCTTCATCCTGTTCAATTTGCCAATTACGCTTTAACAATTCTTGATTGGCATCATTCAATTCCCGTAGTTTTGTATTCAGAGCCTTCTCAAGTTTTTTACTTTCCGTAACGTTTTCCCAATTAACCACATAAGCCTCTAACTGGCCTGCTTCATCGTAGACGGCATTAACAGCCGTCCTTAAAATCACATCTCCAAATTCAAAATCCGCCTCGTGAGGGAGTGCAGATGGGTTTCTTAAAATGGCTTCTACTTTTTGAGGGTTCCTGTGAAACCTGTGGATGGAGCCACCTTGAATAGCATCGACTCTTAATTGAAACACTTCCTGAATTTCTGGTTCAATCGCTTCCAGGGTTTTTTTGGCGTGTGCATTCATATAAATAAGATTAAATTCCTTATCCGCAACAAAAACATTGGCCTGTAAATGTTCAATACAGGAATGCAGATCGATAGGGATCTTAATCAATATCTAATCCTCCCTCGTAATTAAGTTAAGCCATTAATCTAAATTAAAATATCTTCCTAAATGGTAAAATCCAAATTTGATCTGTATGAAATTTTAAGCAGGCATTATAATATATAATTTACAAATGAATACTGATATCAGATTATTTTAATACTTATTTAGGCGTCCGATATTTTCCGAATATCCTTATATTTTAAGTTGCATCCTTATTGCAAATGCCTCCACCTGAACAAAGCGATTGACTGAACAAATCCAAATATCATCATTGCGAGAAGGCAACTGCAACGAAGCAATCCAGAATACTCACTTGAAACATGAAGACTATGGATTGGCTATTTCAAGTCTGGATCACCGCGCTCCTTTCCGTTGCTAGCGATGACGATTAAATGGGAACACCTTCAGGCTTATATGCAAACTATCAGGCCCACCTATTCAACCTTAACGCTTGAGCCGACCCCCGCCAACCGGTATGATCCCAATCCATGAACCCCGAAATTAAATCAGCATATCTTGCGGCAGATGGCCTGACAGAACCTCTATTAGATGAACTGAATGGGGTCATTGCTGTTCATGATCGGCTTATTCTTTCCAGCAAAACTTTCATAGATGCTCATTGGGCGCAGAATACCTGGGTCAATCCACAGACCCTTCATATCGACTCCATCAATGATGCAGCCAAAAAATTGAAAGCCATTCAGCCCAACTGGTGCCTGTATTCCTTTACTCTTCACCGCAGGGCGAATTTGATTCTGGAAAAACTACAAGCTGTTAAATTCAATCCTATAGTTTTTTCTTCATTATCACCCGTCCCGCCAGGCACATTCACATTATTAGATGAAAATACCCTGCTCGCATCGGCAGATTGTTCAAGTCCATTCCCGAACGGCGAAGCACATTTTGTCGAAGATAAAAATGGGCCTCCTAACCGGGCTTATTTGAAACTTTACGAAGCACTCACTCTTGCCGGAGTAAAACCCGAACCAGGTGAGTTCTGTATTGATGTAGGAGGCAGTCCGGGAGGATGGGCCTGGGTGATTCAACAATGCGGCGCAGAGGTTTTAAGCATCGACCGTTCTCCACTTTCTCCATCGGTCGCTAAATTGCAGGGAGTCACGTTCCAGAAGCGCGATGCTTTTTCCCTGCTACCCGAAGACTTTGAGCGAGAAGGTAAAACAGTCGATTGGCTGTTTTCAGATTTAATCTGTTATCCGGAAAAACTTTATGAGTGGATACTGAAATGGGTGGAATCCGGCATCTGCAAAAACTTCATCTGCACGA
>JABIXH010000229.1 GCA_018664975.1 Nitrospina sp.
GTCATGAGTACCTTGCATACGGTTGATGCGGGACAAACCATTAACCGTATTGTAGGAATGTTTTCCCAGGAAGAGGAACAGCAAATTCGCATACGTCTTGCAGATACCGTCCGTTATATTATTTGTCAACGTCTGCTTCCAAAAGTGGGCGGGGGGCGGGTTGCCCTGCTTGAAATCATGTCTTCTAATATGCGAGTTAAGGACACCATCATTAATGGAGAATCGGAAGGCAAAACCTATTACGAAATCATTACCAACGGTGATGCCTACGGTATGTGGACCTTTGACCAGCATATAATGAAACTGTATGAGAAGGGTCTCATCACAGAAGAAACTGCTCTCGCATATGCTTCCCGTAAGGCCGTGGTGGGTCGGGGTATTGACACCCTCAAATCAGCTAAAGGGGAAAAAACCACAGATATTGATGATCTAAATATGGACGATGAGTATGGTGCTCAAATTAAAAAATAAATGCATCACTTAAATTTTTTAATGATTAGGGACACCCACAAGAAAGGGTAAACCAAGATGCAAGTAACGTGTAATGAATGCCAGAAGTCTATAAATATTCCAGAGGACAAACTGCCGAAGGATCAGGCCTTCTCCATCACTTGTCCGGGTTGCAAAAACAAAATCAAGGTGGATCAACACCTGAAAACCCCCAATTCACCCCCACCCTCAGTACCCCAACAGGAAGAAGCTTTGGATACCGTGGGTATGGTTATGAATCAGGAAGAATTTGAAGACGATGATGAACTGGTCATTTATGATGAAAACGATCAGCTTGCATTGATATTAGACGATACCAATCAGTCTGCCTGGACTCAAGCACTGGAGAACAGGGATTTTAAAATTCAATACGCAAAATCTCCGGAACACGCCGTTCATAAAATGAAATTCACTCACTTCCATTTTGTTGCCCTTCATGAAAACTTTGGCGACAAGGATTTGGGAAACAATCCCGTATACAAAACCTTGATCCAAATGCCCATGGTCACTCGGAGAAACATTTTTGTTGCATTAATGGGTTCGAAATTTAAAACCCTGAATAATATGCAGGCCTTTCAAAAAAGCGTTAATGTTGTGATCAATGAAAAAGATTTGGATAAGATGGAAGACGTATTAAAGAAGTCCGTTTCAGAAAATGAAATTTTTTATAAAGTATTTAAAGAAACTCTTCACTCTATGGGGAAAGCATGAGTCTGCAAGATACACCAATTCACCAACATTATGGCGATGGAGACACCATCATCACCGAAGGGATAATGAGCAACAATGCTTACGTGATCTTAAAAGGTCAGGTTCGCATTACCAAAAAAATTGATAAAAAAGTTGTATCTGTAGGGACCCTCAAAGAGGGAGAAGTTTTCGGAGAGATGGGTCTGATCTCAGAGACCGTGCGGAGCGCCAACATTACGGCCATAGGGGATGTGACGGTGGGTGTAATTTATAAGGAATTTTTTGATAAATCCATGGACCAACTGCAGGATGGTATGAAACCCATTATCCTTTCGTTGGTGGAGCGCCTGCGTATCACAACACACTTGTTAACACGTATCGGCTTGGAACTTGAAAACACTAAAAATAAAATTAATTCTTATACCTTGAAACAACAGGAATAATCGCGGCCAAACCATGCCTACTTTTACCTACAAATCACGGGTCCGGGGAAAAATGAAAACCGGAGAAGTGGAAGCGGAGGATGAAAAGTCTGCCGTCTCAAAACTGAAACAGCAGAACATCCGCGTTACCACTATTAAGGAAAAAGGAGGTGGAAGTGCTTTATTTGGACCAAAGGTTCATAAAATAACCAGCCGTGATGTGGTCATTTTTACTCGTCAGTTTTCCACTATGGTTGATGCGGGACTTCCTCTGGTTCAATGTCTGGATATTCTTGGGAAACAGTCGGACAACCCAACTTTTGGAGAAAAGATTTTAAAGGTCAAAGGACATATTGAAATCGGGAATAACCTTTCAGAGTCCTTGAAGAAGTTCCCAGAAGTTTGGGACTCGCTTTATTGTAACTTGGTGGAAGCGGGAGAGGTGGGTGGAATTCTGGATATTATTCTCAGGCGTCTGGCAGAGTATATTGAAAAAGCTGAAGCATTAAAGAAGAAGGTGAAATCAGCAATGGTTTATCCTGGAGCTATTATGACGGTAGCTTTTGTCGTTGTGGCTTTTTTAATGATCTTTGTAATTCCGGCATTTGCCACGATGTTTGAAGGGGGAGGCCAGGAATTGCCGGGGCCAACTCAAATTGTGATGGATGTCAGTAACTTCTTTCAACACCAATGGTACGTCATGCTAGGCGGCACGGTTGCTTTTGTTTTTATCTTCAAAAAAGTTTATGCCACTGAGCGTGGAAATATTGAGATAGACCGGCTTGCGTTAAAACTTCCCGTGTTTGGAATTTTGATTCGCAAGGTTTCAGTGGCAAAGTTTTCAAGGACACTGGGTACACTGATATCAAGTGGAGTGCCTTTGATCGAAGCCTTGGATATTTGTGCGCGGACTTCGGGTAATAAAATTGTAGAAATTGCCGTGTTCAAAACAATTAACGCCATAAAAGAAGGCGAATCTATTGCCGCTCCCCTTTCGCGAGAAGATGTTTTTCCTCCCATGGTTATTCAAATGATTGATGTGGGAGAAGCCTCGGGTTCTTTGGATAAAATGTTGTCTAAAATTGCAGACTTTTATGATGAGGAAGTTGATGCCGCTGTGGAAGGTTTAACAGCCTTGCTGGAGCCCATGCTCATGGTCTTCCTGGGGTGTATAGTTGGCTTTATTGTTGTTGCCATGTATCTTCCCATATTTAAAATGGGGGACGCTGTTTAGACGAGGAATGAATTCGCTGACAGATCCGGTCGCGCTATATGAAACGCGAAATCCACAATCATGATCAGGAATTAGAGCATCGAGTTCGAAGAATCATGCTCTTGAGGGTTTTCTTTTTGACCGGCTTTTTAGGTCTTTTGCTTACCTTTCAAGAGCGGTTGGGAATCACCGCACCAATTGGGCCACTCTGCACGATTATTGGGGCAGGATATTTTTTGTCCCTTGTTTATGCGGTTCTTTTCAGATTTTTGACCTTAACAGAAAATGCTTCGATTCAAGTTGCCGGAGATCTGCTTCTGGTAGGAGGCATTCTTTTCACCACAGGGGGTATTGATAGCCCCATTTCCTTCCTTTTTTTATTTGTAATTATTGCATCCAGCGTAACCCTCCCCCGAGCCGCCGCCTATCTGGCTGCATCCGGCGCAATTATCATTTATGGGGTTCTGGTCGATCTGGAATATTTTGGCATCATCACTCCCGTTTACTTGTTTCCAGAATCTAAAGTATCTTTTGAAAGCGGTTACGTATTTTATGTAATTTTTCTGAATATTGTTTCCTATTATACGGTGGCCTACCTAAGCAGTTTTCTCTCGCACCGATTACGGATGGTCAAAGAGGAACTGGTTCGCGCAAGTTTCAATTTAGAAGAACAAAGGGCCTTTAACAGGAATATTGTACAGAGCATGGGAAATGGATTGATAACTATCGACCCGGGTGGCGTGATCACATCCATCAACCCTGCCGCAAGAATATTAACAGGCTATTCCATAGAAGAGAGTCTGGAAAAACCTATCGAAAACTTAGTACCTTTAGCTAAATTAAAAAACCTGTTCTCCGAGGATAAAACACTTATTCTTTCAAAACAAATTGAAGGGGAATACCAAAGAAAAGACGGAAAGATTATTTTTATAAGAATTAAAATCAGCCATCTTGCCGATCTCAATGTGCCGGGATATATTTTGGTTTTCGAAGATCTCACCGAAGTAAAAGAAATGCAGGAAAAGGTTTTGAGAACAGAGCAGTTAGCGGCAGTAGGAAGATTTTCGGCTGGCCTGGCTCATGAAATCAGAAATCCACTTACTTCATTGAGCGGCTCCATTCAGGTCTTGGCCAGAGGTCTTAAGCTCGAAAATTCCTATAAAAAACTCATGGAAATAGTTATTAAAGAAACAGATAGGCTAAATGTCATTCTTTCTGATTTCCTCAATTATTCTCAACCCAAAAAAAACAATAATACCATTATAGATTTGACTCAACTCATTCAGGATGTAATCATCTTGTTAAAAAATAAAGAGGATTTTAGTTCCAGAAAACAAATTGTTTTCAAAGGAATGACCGACCATTTGATTTGGAATGGGGATGAAGAACAAATTAAACAAGTTGTGTGGAATTTGTGTATCAATGCCTTAGAGGCTATGTCTCAGGGAACCTTGACTTTGAAACTCAAGGAAGTTTTATCTTTCCAGAGCGGAGATTTTAAATCAAATCATCGAGGCATGGTCCTTGAAGTTCAGGATGAGGGTTGCGGAATTGCCCAGGATAAGATCAATAATATTTATGACCCTTTTTATTCCAGCAAGAAAGACGGGGTAGGCTTAGGGCTGGCAACCGTTTATCAAATCATTAATCGAAACGGAGGGGTAATGGATGTTAAAAGCAAAGTAGGTAAAGGAACTTTATTCACCGTTTTTCTTCCAGATCAGGAAAGCGCAATATCTTCCCCTTTGCTTACTCATTAATAATAAAAGTCCATAAGGATACTTAAAATGTCAGAAGAGGGACCTATAAAAATAACTGATACTGAGGAAATTGCTGTTTGCACCTGTATGCAGTCCAACCACTGGCCCTTTTGTGATGCCACGCATCATACCACTGGCGGAGAGCCGGAAATCGTAAAGCTGGATAAAAATAAAACTTATTTCCTATGTGGTTGCTTCAGAACAAAAAACCGGCCCTTCTGCGATGGGTCGCACGAAAAAATAAAAAAAAGCTGACTCCTGCAATTTTATAATGAGCTGGAAAAGTCACTAACCCTCAGAAAAATACCTGCCACATCAAGTTAAAACTATGCTCTCCCTTTGCGGTATTTCCAAAATAATTCCATGAAAAACAGCATCTTTAAATTTTTTAAAATTCTTTTTGGATTGATATTGATTCTTGTTGCAACGGGATGTGCCACAAGTCTACAAAGCAATACTCATGAAAATATGGTTTTCATTCCCGAAGGACCCTTTACCATGGGGTTTGAAATAGAAAATGATAACGAATGGGGAGATTTGGATGAAGACCCCGTTCATGAAGTCTTCCTCAGCTCTTACTGGATGGATAAATATGAAGTAACGAGTTTCAATTTCGCCGAATTTCTAAACTCCCACAAGAACTCTGCGGAACGGTTTATAGAAATTACTCCAAGCGTTACGGTTGAGTTTGTGGATGGAAAATATCAATCAAGAGCTGGTCTGGAAAATTTTCCGGTTAACCGTGTCTCCTGGTATGGTGCCGATGCCTATTGTCAGTGGAAAGGTCAACGCCTGCCTACAGAAGCGGAATGGGAAAAGGCCGCCCGAGGAACCGACCAGAGAATTTTTCCATGGGGAAATGAGTTTCCCGATAACGAACGAGTGACCTTCCGGCGCAAATTTTCCCAAATGGGTTTCGAAGTGATGGAGCCTGTAAATAGTATGAAAAAAGGAGTATCTCCTTACGGCCTTCATCATATGGCAGGGAATGTTTGGGAATGGGTCGCTGACTGGTTTGATGGCGGGGTTTACGAGGGTCACGAGCAAAAAGATCCTAAAGGGCCTGAAACCGGAATTAGCAGAGTTCTAAGAGGGGGCAACTGGTATTACAAGGCCTATTATATGAGAACCACCTACCGTTTTAACGAACGCCCCGATCAATTCAATATCTGGCAAGGCTTCCGTTGTGCCCGGTCCAGCGACCGCTAGCGGCAAAAAAACTTCCCACCTGGTAGGGGGGGAATGTGGGGGATTGGGGTTTCTTGTTTTTGGGAAAAGCGTTGTTGTCAGGTTAACGACGGGGTTTTTTCTTCAGAGCTTTTTTCAAAATCCAGGGAATATTCAATTTGCGAGTGCAATGTTTAAAAATTGATTCGGTCAGAGGTTGAAGAGAACAGTGATCGGTCAATATCCCGGCTTCACTACTATTGACCACCATTAATGGGTTGTCCCGTTTAAAAGTTGTGAATGCCCAATGAAACCACTGTTTGGAAACAGCCATAGATTTTAAGGTGCGTAAATTTTGACCGTTGATATCTGTTTCCAGAACCAACTCGTTTTTCAGTTTATCCATCATGAATTTCAAGCCTTTTCCTGCCGCATCGCTACCATGACTGTGAGATTTCTTTTTGGGATAAGAAAGATCCTGACCAACGAACACAATCGGGTTGGCTCCGGCTTGAAAAGCCAGGTCATAAGTTACCGATAAAACTGTTCCCCCCGGGGTCAATATACCAAGGTGGGGAACCTTTTTTTGAATTTCGACCAAAGTGGGGATATCAGGCGCGAATTTATTAAAGAAAAGAATATTGCTTTCCCAAAGCTCAAGAATATGAGGATGCACGATAGAAGGAACTACCAGGGTTATTTCCCCCTGAGGAACATTAATAAGAAAACGGGAGATTTCTTCCTGCGGGTCCAGGCAAACCACAAAGTCTGGAACGATTCCGTGTCCCATCAATGGCTTCAATGCTGCATCACAGGAAATAATGACTGCTTTATTTTGAGCACGGTGAAGAAAGCAGATATTTTTATCCAGTGAGGGACCGGCACCCACCACGATACAGGGCAGGTCGCGCAATTTATTTTTTAAGGCAATGACTCCAGGATTTCTTTGGATGGCACTCAGGTTTGCTTGAAAATTTCGTTGCCAAAGTTGGTTGAAGCGGAGAAGAGTGGCAGACTTTACTTCGCGGATTTGTTCATCACGACTCATGCGCCTAATGTAGCAAAGTCTGGGTTCTACCGACAAGTAATCGTTGAAAAAAAAGACCCGGGCTAAAAGCCCGGGTCTTTGAGGAGATCAAGTCAACTATTACCGTACCAGGTTCACGGCTTCCGTAAGCAAGTCATCCGTGGTGGTGATTATTCTGGCACTGGCCTGGAAGGCCTGTTGAGTTTGAATCATGGTAACGAATTGTTCCGCCAGATCAACGTTGGAAAGCTCCAGTGACTGGCCGACAATGGCTCCAAACCCGCCGGTTTCAGCAAACCCCTGAGTGGGTTGCCCGGATTCAGCAGATTCCGCAAACAGGTTCTGCCCCTGACGGGTCAATCCTGATGGAGCGAGAAAATCTGCAAGAGCGACCTGGAACAGCTCATTTGTTTGCCCGTTACTAAACAAACCTGAAATTTTACCGTCACTGGTAGTGCTTAGTCCCACAAGAGTACCTGTTGTGAATCCATCCTGAACCACGGAGTTGTTATTGGATTCTGCCGCGAATCCCGTCAACTTGCCGTTGGTGGTGGTGTTAGCGGCGTTGGCCAGATCCCAATTGAGAGAAAGTGTTGCGGCAGGTGCGGAGGCCGCAGAGTAATCGATCACTATGGTTTGGTCTGCAACGGTGGCTCCACCAACCTGGGTCAATTGCCCCGAGCTGTCAAAGGTGACCGAACCCGATGCGCCTGAGGTTAGGGTGCCTTCTGCGGAAGAGACGGCATAAGTCCATTGATTTGCATTAGCGACTTTGGTGAATTGAATACTAAGAGTATCCGAAGTTCCCACCGAGTTAAAAATGGTGATGGGTGAAGTAAATGTGGTAGTGGCCGTGGAGGAGGCATCAAGATTTGCTCCCAGCGTAAACGATGTTGAGGCCTGTGGCGAAGATTGCACTCCAGCCAGATCAATATCTGTAGTGGCCGCGGCGACAACGCCATTGGAAATCGATGAGCCTTGTAATATTTCACCGGTAATGGCCTGTACTAAACCATTTTCATTTAATCTGAATTGCCCGGCGCGGGTAAAAAAGTTTCCCGTGCTGGTCGCTGGGCTGACCACAAAGAAACCAGAGCCGTCAATAGCCAGATCCAGGGCATTTGAAGAAGACTCAAACGAACCCTGGCTGAATTCCTGAATGGTCCCCTGCAATTGCGTACCACGTCCTAACTGACTGGTTGTGGATCCGTTAGAAAGAATAGTGCTGAAAATATCACTGAATACAGCTTTACTACCTTTAAAGCCTACAGTATTGACATTGGAAATATTGTCACCAATGATTCCCATGGCCTCGGAATTTCCCGATAGGCCTGTGACTCCGGTGAATAATGAACTGATTAACGACATGTGTGATCTCCTATTTCTATTGCTTAATTATATGCTTACTTTTGAAATTTGGTTTACCGCGAGTTTTTGTCCATTAACAATGGCAAAGGCCTGTCCTTCTTCAAAGATGATATCGGTTACCAGACCAGCACTGAATGTATTCGTAGAAACAAAATTCCCGGTAGAATCTGATGCAGTGACATTAAAGGTATAGTTCCCGGCAGGAAGCAATTCGCCGGAAGTATTTGTTCCGTTCCACACAAACTGATGAAGTCCTGAGGCTTGTGCCCCAAGATCAACGGTAGAGACTTTGGCACCGGTACTGTCAAAAATATCGATGGTTGTACTCGTGGCATCGTTATCAAGTGAAAAGCTTAAAGATTCGACCTCACCAGATTCTAAGTCAATGGTATTTCCAGGTGCGTCTACGGTTTTACCAATCAGGGAAATGCTGGAGTTATTACTCAAAGCGATGTCGAAAGCCTGGCTGGTTTCCAAATTAGTGTTCACATTGGTCAACTGCTCAAGACTGCTGAACTGTGCCAACTGGGAGGCAAACTCCTGGCCTTCCATGGGAGAAAGTGGATCCTGGGCTTCTAATTGCGCAACCAGTATTTGTAGGAAATCATTTTTTCCCAGAGAACTGTCGCCAGTTGCTGCGATACCTTCTGTTGTACTGGTCGTCGAAATCGGATTGATAATTGGCATGTTGTCGTCCTGATTAAATTTTAATGAGTGATTATTAATAATTCATTAAGCGATGACGCTGATGGATTGATCATCACCAAAAAATAGGGATACCGTGTTTCCAGCCCCCGTATTTTCATCTGCATCATTGGAAGCTGTTTGCTCAGATACTGGATTGCGGTTTTCTTCTCCCAAAGATTCCTGGGATGGGTTTTGACTCCCTGACTCACCGCCCACAGTAACGCTGAAACTATCCAATTTAAGGCCTTGTTCGCCCATGGCATCGCGCAACTGGTTAAAGTTATTTTCGATGACTTGCTTTACAGCTTGATTTTCAGCCACGATCACGGTTCTCACCGATTCACCGGAAGTGACTATTTTCATTCTTACCGTTCCCAAAGAAGGCGGATCCAGCTTTACATGGACCTCATTTTGATTTCCATTGGTGCGCACGTTCAATTTGTCGGTAATTTGATTGATTATTTTTGATTCTGTAGCCCCACGCGCTAAAAGGTTCTCTGGCAAAATAGGTTTACTTGCCTCTACGGCTTTCGTAGCGTTATTGGCGGCAACGGTTGGCGATTGTATTTGTGGGTCCGGACTGGTCTTAGTGGCTTCCAAACCTTTAAACCCTTTGCCATCGTTTAAACTTTCTGTTTGGATTAGGTTTGCCTGACCATTTTTATCCTTCAGCAGTTCGCCGAGGTTTGAATCTTTGGTTGCGCTTTCTTTTCCTGGTTCCGGCGAAGTAATTCTTGGTGCCTCATTTTGTTTAGGGGCTTCGCTGAGCTTGTCTGTAGAGGCAGAACTTTCGGTTTTTGCGGTTCCTTTTTTGGCATCCTTAAACTGGGTTAAGAAATCAGGTTCTTCAATATTTTCATCCGGGCCATTTTCATTAGTAGACTTTTGGGTGGTTACTTCTTCCGATTGATTTACCTGAGAACCTGATTTGGCTTGAAGGTTGGCATTCTTATTGAGTTCATTTTGAGCAGAAGATTTTTGAAGAGACTGTAATTGCTCGAGGAACTTTTTTGCTTCTGCTTCCGACAACCCAGCCTGTTTCAGAAGGTTGACCGCTTCCCCTTTATTTTGTTGGATATTAGCGATCAGGTCTGCGGCACCGGTTTTATCACCCGAGCCTTGCTGGCTTAAATTTAAAGCCTGAGAAAAAGATTGGAGCAAAGTATCTATATCAGTATCGCCATTCAACCCGAGCAGGTCCAGCAACGCTTCAAATTGATCCTGGTTAATATCCAAATTTTGTAATTGTGTTGCCAGAGCTTCCGTATCTTCTATCAAGGAATCTTTGGTCACGGGTTCGGGTGCTGACTGAGGTTGATTTTCTTTGGATGCAGAAACCTCCTGCTGTTCCCGGTTTTCATTGGTGCGTGTTTTGGATTTGGCCTGACCTTTTTTTGCATTATTGTCATTTTGGTTTTGAGGAGAGTCTTCTTTGGACGGTTTTTGCGGCGAATCCACCTTATGGGTGGCCGTGTCCATGAAGTCTTTAAAGTCTGATCCGTTATCATTCGCCTGATCCTGGTTAGGGGCAGTTGGTTCTATGGGTGCCTTGGCGGCGAATACGGCTAATGTGTTACCGGGCATATTATTTTTCCGTTCAAGTTATAAATAGAACTCATTCACATGTTACTTGAGCAAAACCGATGCCAAAAAATTAAAGAAGCCCTTAAAAGCTTTATGCATATAGGTTTAAATGATTCAGGGTGGAGGAACTAAACCTTTATGACTAGGAAAAATCTGCCTTCATGAGAAAAATAATCCCGGTTTCCCTATGATGATTTCCATCCTTTTTTTGGAAGAGGTAAACAGTTCCGAACAGTATAAATTTGCCAAAGTAACAACTTTGTTAAGATTTACATTGGTCGGATGGAGGCACTATTAAATTGCCTCATTTGGGTGTAAAATCAGTTATTACAATTCGTTAATATCCTGTGTTTATTCAAGGAAGAATGTTATATGGCTATCCGGCAAAAAATTAAATTAGGGGATGTTCTGGTGAAAGCCGGGGCCATCACCGAAGACCAGTTACATCGGGCTTTGGTCGAACAAAAGCAAAAAAATATCCCATTGGGAAAAGCACTGGTGCAATTGGGATTTTTGACCGAAGAAAAATTCTTGAGTAATCTGGCAGAACAATTGAAAATCCCCTACTTGGACATGCAAGGTTTAGATATTTCTCAGGATGCGATTCAAAAGGTTCCGGAAGCGATTGCCCGGAAGCACCAAATCATCCCGATAGAAATCGAAAACGGTTCATTGAAGCTGGCAATGGCAGACCCACTGAATATTTTTGCTGTTGACGAGGTAACGATTCAAACGGGGATGGATGTGACCCCGGTATTGGCGGCGTTATCGGATATTGAAAAGGCCATTCAGGAAGAATATGGGGTTGCGGCTTCTATTAAGGCCGCAGTTAAAAGTCTGGGTGCCCAGGAAGAGAAAAAAGATGAAGCTCAGCAAGTAGTGTCTGGTGGAACGGGGGCTGTGAAACTGGACACAGATACGCCAGTGGCCAAGCTGGTGGAAATGATTCTTAAGCAAGCTCTTGATGATGGGGCCAGTGATATCCATATTGAGCCGACTGAGGAAGGTTTGAATATTCGTTACCGGATTGATGGGGTTTTGTTTGGAGCGTCCCGGCCGCCAAAATCTGTTGAGTCGACTTTGATTTCCCGAATCAAGGTATTGTCGAATATGGATATTGCTGAAACCCGCTCCCCTCAGGATGGGGGTTTTTCAGCAAAGCTGGGCCTGAAAGAAATTGAGCTTCGTGTTTCTACCTGTCCTACTATTTATGGCGAAAACATGGTGCTTCGTATTCTCGATAAGAGCAAGCTGATGGTCGACTTGGAAGCCTCCGGCTTGATGGGTCCAAGTTTGGAAAAATATAATGAACTGCTTGATAAGCCTTATGGCGTTATACTGGTAACAGGGCCAACGGGTAGCGGAAAAACAACGACTCTATATGGTTCTCTGGCAAAAGTGAATTCGCCAACGAGAAACATCAAGACCATTGAAGACCCGGTGGAATACCGGCTGGAAGGAATTCGCCAGACACAAGTCAACCCTAAAGCGAATATTACTTTCGCGACAGGGTTACGTTCATTAATGCGTCAGGATCCCGATATAATTATGGTGGGTGAAATCCGGGATACCGAGACGGCGGAGATTGCTATTCAGGCGGCGCTGACGGGTCACCTTGTTTTGAGCACCCTGCATA
>JABIXH010000295.1 GCA_018664975.1 Nitrospina sp.
ATCGTAACCCGAACCCGGGTGAAGAATTATGGGGATGAAATGTCCAATGTGTGGTTTTTCAGCCGATTTTCTGACTTCAGGAGAAAGCCGGGAATACTGGTTCTGCCCCCAGTGCCAGGCAATATCTGTTCCAGCAGAATTCCATATTCCTCCAGAGGAAGAAGTTAAGCGCTATCTGGAGCATGAAAATAGTCTAGAGAGCGAAGGCTACGTCCGTATGTTTCAGGAAAAGATTGACATTCTTCAAGCCTACCAAATTAAAACGGCTCTGGATTATGGTTGCGGCTATGAGCCTGTCCTGAAAATCCTTCTAGAGAGACTGGGAATTGAAGCAGATGGATATGACCCCAATTTTTTCCCTGAAATTAGTTTGGATAAGCGTTATGACCTTGTCATTTCCACAGAAACTTTTGAGCATTTCAGAAATCCGGCTGAAGAAATCCAACGTATAACCGATCGGGTAACCCCGGGAGGTTATCTCGCTATCATGACCCGGTTTTACCCAACAGGGGATAATGGATTCCAGCCCGATAAATTCGCCAACTGGTATTACAAGCGCGATCCAACTCATATCTTTTTTTACTGCACAAAAACCTTCCAATGGCTGGCGAAAAATATTGGGTTTAAAATGGTTTTTAACAATGATCATGATTTTGTGGTATTAAAGAAGCCCCGGCCCGCACCCGTGGGAGGGGACTAGCAATAACTTTTCATATAAAGAGGTAATATGTCGGGAGAATATATTTTTACCATGCAGGACCTTATTAAACGTTATGGACGTAATGAGGTACTGAGTGGAATCAATCTTTGCTTTTACCATGGAGCAAAAATTGGAATCGTTGGAGAAAATGGATCGGGGAAATCCACCCTGCTTAAAATTATGGCAGGAACAGACTCCGAGTTTGAAGGGCGTGCGGCTCCTTTAAAAGGAACCACCATCGGGTTCCTGCCTCAGGAACCCGCTCTGGACAATGAGCAAACCGTCCGGGAAAATGTCGAACAGGCTTTTGGGGATATCAAGAAAATGATTGAGGAGTTCAACGGTGTAAGCGCAAAAATGGCTGAACCCATGTCCGATGAGGAAATGGAAAAAGCTATGGAAAAAATGGGCCGTCTTCAAGATCAAATTGATGCCGCAGATGGATGGGAACTGGACCGACAGGTAGAGGTCGCTATGGATGCGCTTGTACTACCGCCTGATGACCAAAAAGCAGGTACCCTTTCTGGGGGCGAAGCCCGGCGAGTTGCCTTATGCAAACTACTTCTGCAAAAACCCGACATGATCCTTCTTGATGAACCCACCAACCACCTTGATGCGGAAACTGTACAATGGCTGGAAAACACACTCTCTAATTATCCCGGCAATATTATCGTTTCCACCCATGACCGATATTTTCTCGACAATATCACTAAATGGATTCTGGAGCTTGAAAGCGGCAAAGGGAAACCGTTTGAAGGAAATTACAGTTCCTGGCTGGAACAAAAAGCTGAAATCTTAAGGAGAAGGGAAAAATCTGCTTCGACCTTACAAAAACGCCTGGAAAAAGAATTGCAGTGGTTAAAGGAAACGCCTGGCGCGCGGCGCAAACACAATAAGGGTAGAGTCAACGAATACGAAAAGTTATCTGCCAGAAAGGTAGATATGGATGACAACTCGCTTGAGATTCAAATCGCCCCCGGCCCGCAACTCGGTGAACAGGTTATTGAAACAGATTCCCTTAGCAAAGGTTATGGAGAAGAACCCATTATAAAAGATCTCACCTTTTCCGTGCCACGCGGCGCAGTGGTTGGATTGATTGGTCCCAATGGAGCCGGAAAAACCACCTTATTTCGCATGATAGCGGGAGAAGAACAGCCCGACTCGGGTTCACTCAAGCTGGGTTCTACCGTACAACTCTCATACGTTGATCAACATCGCCACGATCTAAACCCTGAAAATAATGTTTTTGAGGAAATCACCGGCGGCACGGAGCATATCGAAGTCGCGGGAAAAACGATCAGTTCCCGGGCTTATGTAGGGCGGTTTAACTTTAAAGGTCCCGACCAGCAAAAAAAGGTAGGTGAACTTTCTGGCGGAGAACGAAACCGGGTTCATCTCGCCAAATTACTCAGGCGAGGCGGAAACGTCCTGTTACTGGATGAGCCTACAAACGATCTGGATGTAACCACCTTGCGTAACCTAGAGAATGCCATTCTTGAATTTAGTGGATGCGTACTGGTTATCAGCCATGACCGGTTTTTTCTGGATCGCATTTGTACTCACCTCCTGGTTTTCGAAGGAAACAGCAAAGTAAGATGGTTTGAAGGGAATTTTGAAGAATATCAGGAAAAACGCAAATTGGAATTGGGAGGCAAAGAAGGAAATCGCAG